>JACIWU010000066.1 GCA_014360805.1 Chloroflexota bacterium | reverse complement strand
CCGTAGGGCGGCTTTCCATAGCCGCCGGAGGAAGGGGCAGGTATGGAAACCTGCCCTACGCTGGCTATCCACGAATAACACGAATCCACACGAATGGAGAATAAACGCGGACCCGTAGGGCGGCTTCCCATAGCCGCCAAAGGAAGGGGCAGGTATGGAAACCTGCCCTACGCTGGCTATCCACGAATAACACGAATCCACACGAATGGAGAATAAACGCAGACCCGTAGGGCGGCTTCCCATAGCCGCCGCGGGCAGAGGGCACGTGTGGAAACCTGCCCAACGGTCTATGCCCTTCGCGCTGCCGCTCACCGCGGCGCGAACGTTGACCGCAAGCGGAATTTGCGATAGCATGAGCAAAGGTGAAGGAGCAAGTTGTGCCAATCAGATTCGGAGCGCTCTGGAGTGTGATGACCGTTTGATCTGCCGTGCGGGTCAAGGTGGCCTCACCGCTGGATGTGATTCGGGAGATTGAGAGATGACGATTCAGGCCAGACCGCTGGTGGAAATCAATCAGCAAGCCCTTCGCCTGCTGTACCAGGAACTGGGCATCGTAGATGCTGTTCGCTTTCTCAAACAGTTCATGGTCGGTCTTGGGGACTATACCCAGGAACGGGATGCTCTGTTCGGACAGAAGACGCTGGACGAAATCACAGCGGAGATAGAGAAGCGACGCGCATCTCCCCCAGAGTAAGCACGCGCCCGACAGCCCCAAGGATCTCGGGTGCGCGCCGCCCCCTGGCGCTATCCCTTCTTCCGCCTCGGCTCCCGACCTCGGAACAGCAACCGCAACGGCGTGCCCGTGAACGGATACCGCTCGCGAATCTGGTTTTCCAGATAGCGAACGTAGGAGAAGTGCACCAGTTCCTTGTCGTTGACGAAGAACACAAACGTGGGCGGATCCACCGAGGGCTGGGTTACGTAGTAGAACTTCAGCGACTTGCCGGCCTTCGTGGGCGGAGCCTGGCGCGCCACGGCCTGGCGCAGCATGTCATTGAGTTCGGCCGTGGACAGGCGCACCAGGCGCTCATCGCGGACCCGCAGCGCAGTGTCCAGCACCTGCCCCACCCGCTGGCCCGTCTTGGCCGAGATGAACAGCACCGGCACATAGTCCATGAACCGGAGGGCCGCGCGCACCGCCTGGGTGTACGCGTGCATGGTGTGCGAATCCTTCGGCACCAAATCCCACTTGTTCACCGCCACGATGACGCTCTTCATCTCCTCCAGGATATAGCCCGCGATGTGGGCATCCTGGGCCGTGGGGCCGTCCATGCCGTCCAGCACCAGCACCGCCACGTCGGCGCGCTGGATGGCGCGCATGGCCCGCAGCACGCTGTACTTCTCCACGCCCGGCTCAATGCGCCCGCGGCGGCGGATGCCCGCCGTGTCTATGAGCACGATCGGCTCGCCGCCCCATTCCAGGCGGGTGTCTATGGCGTCGCGGGTTGTGCCTGGGATTTCGCTGACGATGGCCCGCTCCTCGCCCAGGAGCGCGTTCAGCAGCGAGGACTTGCCCACGTTGGGTCGGCCCACGATGGCCACCCGCATCGCCTCGTCCTCTTCCTCGGCGACCTCCGGCGCAAAGGACGCCGTGATGGCATCCAGCAGGTCGCCTGTGCCCGTCCCGTGAAGCGCGGAGAGGGGAATCGGCTCGCCCAGGCCCAGTTCGTAGAACTCCAGGGCCGCCCGGCGACGCTCTTCGTTATCCGCCTTGTTGGCGGCCAGGACGAGGGGCTTGTCGGTGCGGCGGAGGAGGTCGGCGGCCTCCCAGTCGGCGGCGGTCAACCCCGTGGACGCATCCACCATGAAGACGATGACATCGGCCTCGGCCATGGCGATCTGCGCCTGCTCGCGCACCTTGGACTCCACTTCGCCCATCTGCTCAAAGACCAGACCGCCCGTGTCCACCAGCGTGAACGTGCGGCCATTCCACTCCGAATCGGCGTAGAGGCGGTCGCGGGTGGTCCCGGGCGAATCCTCTACGATGGCAAGTGGCTGGCCCACAAGCCGATTGAACAGCGTGGACTTGCCCACGTTGGGGCGGCCTACCACGGCGACAATGGGCTTCATCCGCGCACCTCGCTAGGGCCGCCGGGTCGGCGTAGGAGTGGGCCTAGGAGTAGGCGTCGGGGTCGGCGTGGGCGTAACCAGCCCCAATGGGAATTGGATTTCCACCTCAATCGTATCGGGCAGGACGCTCTCCACCGTCAGGCCCTCGGGCGCGAAGGCTTGCGCCACCACCTTGTGCACGCCCGGCTCCAGGCCGAACAAGTCCACCACAACCCGCACTTCCTCCAGGCTCAGCGCCTCCAACTTAGGGAGCGGCCCCGACAGGATCACATCCACCGTGCTCGGCGAAGTCCGCGCCGTGTAGCCTAGGTGAAGCCCCTGGATGCTCACCGGCCGCTGAATCGTAATGCTGTCAATGATGGGCGACACGCTCACCGTTACGCTCACGGTCTGATCGCCCAGGATGGACACGCCCTCGGGCAGCACAATCCCGATGCGCGCCTTGATGTCCGAGGTAGCGCCCGTGATGTCCAGCGGCAGCGTCTCCACGTACCCCGGCAGTTGCGACACCGCCAGCGGGCTGCCCACGATGGTAACGATGGACGGGTCCACCGAGATGCCGGTGATGCGGTAGCCGCGGGCCACCTGCCCTTTGCGGATCACGCTGACCGACACATCGCGGTAGCCCAGTTTCTGCTCCACCGGCACCGTAACCGACACCTGCGACGGCTCAATGGCGGTCAGCAGAGCCACGGGGTTGTCCTGGGCGTCCCGCGCCGAAACGACGATGTCCCGCTGGATAGAGGTCTTCGTGCGGCGCAGGTACACGTCGGCCACGACCGACTGCACCTGGGCCACGCGGGAAGCCGGCCCGATGACCTTCACCGTCGGTGGCTCTACGGTGGGCGTCCGCGCCTCGTAGCCCAGCGCGGGATCGTCCATGATGCGCACCTTGACCTCAAAGACTTTCTCCATGACCCGCTCCAGCCGAATGGTCATGCGCGAAGGCTGGACGCTCTCCACGCGGACCGCCGGTTCCGCGCACTTGACGGTGATGGGCAGGTCGTGCGCGCCCTCCTTCAGCCCCGCCAGGTCCACCAGCGCGTGGAAGTCGGCCCCCTTGAGCGTATTCCAAACGGAGCGCGGGGCGCGGATGCTCACCTGCACGTACTCGGTAATCTGCACAGGGTTGACGAAGTCCAGGCCCTCGGGCTTGTTCACGACCTCTACGGGTATCGGCTCGCCGAACACGCCCGAAATCATGGGGTTTTGCTCGTTGACGGCAGCCACCCACACGAGAAGGGCCAGAATGAGCGCCAGTAGGGCGCTGGCGATGTTCTCAAAGACATTGCGCATGATACCCGACCTACGAAGAGCGTTTGTTGGGCCGCGGGAGCAAGCGAGCGACGCGCCCAAGCCACGCGCGCGCGCCCAGGCCCACCCGTTTGAGCATGCGAGCCAGTTGCCGCGCCCGCGTTACCTGCACTGGCCGCGACGGGAGATAGATGGCATCCAACACCTTCACCAGGCGATTCTCGTCCAGGCGGCGGATCATCCGCGCGTTGTGGACCACGGAGATGATGCCGGTCTCCTCGGACACGACGACCACCACGGCGTCGGTCTGTTCGGTCAGCCCCAGAGCGGCACGGTGGCGGGTGCCCAGTCGGTAGTCCACCGCCGTACCCGTGGCCAGGGGCAGGACACAACCGGCCGCCACCACTCGGTCGCCCCGAACGATGACCGCGCCATCGTGCAGGGCCGTATTGGGGAAAAAGATCGTGAGCAGGAGTTCCGTCGTGAGGGCAGCGTCCACCCGCACGCCGGTATCCACGTACTCCTGCAGGCCGGTGTCGCGCTCCAGCACGATCAGCGCGCCATGGCGTCGGTCCGACAGCAGGGCGCTGGCGCGGGCCACCTGCCGAATCACTTGCTTGACCAGGGGTTCGGCGCCCGGACGATTGGCGAACGCGCCGGCTCTGCCCAGGCGTTCCAGCGCCCGCCGCAGTTCCGGCTGGAAGATGACCGGCACGGCCAGCAGGAGCGCGGGCACCGCCTTGCCCATGAGCCACGAGAAGGCCGTGAGCCGAAACACGCTGGTGAGCAGCGCAGCGGCCAGGACCACCAGAACCACTCCGCGCAGCAGTTGCACCGCCTGCGTGCGCTGGATCAACTGGAGCAGCCCCCAAAACACCAGGGCGACCAGCAGAATGTCCACCGCCGCCCGAATATCCAGTTGGGATAGGGTCCACAACAAGTCCGACACGGGTTGCCTCTTCTTCTCCTGCCCGATGCCAAAACGCCCGAGAACGCCGCAAGTTACGCTCGCGGCGCGTGTGTATGAAACATTATCCGCCCATTTGGCGCAGGCGCGCCCTGAACGTCTCCACGTTGTGGGGGTTGAGGGCAATGATGTCCTCAACCGCCGCCCGCGCCTGGGCGACCTCGCCCGCCTCCCAATACAGGCGGGACAGCCAATCCAGTTCCTGCACGGCTTCGGCCATTCTCCCCGCCACCTGATACGCCTGCGCCAGCAAGCGGTGCAGATCCGGAGCATCGGGGCGCAGGTCGGCCAGTTCGCGCAGCACGCTGATCATGCGGTTGTGCTCGCCGCGCTCGCGGTACAGGGCGAGGAGTTCGTTCAACTGCGCGAGGGCTTCGGCCTCCTGGCCGAGTTTGTAGTAGAGGTCCACCAGGCGCACGCGGGCGCGCTCGTCGGCGGGCGACAGCGCCGCAATCTGCCGGTAGGTCTCCAGGGCCGCCTTCCACTGCACGCGGCCCACCTGAATCTCGCCGACCTGATGGAGAACGGCGGCCTGCCAGCGGGGGGCAAGCCCATGCTGCTGGATGAGGGCCTGCGCCTCCTGGGCGAGCGCGAGGGCCTGATCCACTTGCGCCACGCGGGCCAGCATCTGAATCTGCGCGATGTACTCCTCCAGCGCCGCCTCGTACTCGCCCTGCTGCAAGAGCAGCCGAATGCACACGGCGCGGGCCTCGGTGTCGGCGGCGTTGATCTGCAGAAGGCGGCGATACACCGCCACGGCGCGCTTCGGGTCGCCCCGCAACGCGTACAGGTCGGCCACCAGCCGATACTTGTCGGCTGCGCGCGCGATGTCGCCCATCTGAAGCCAGACATCCGCCAGTTTCAGGTGCGCGGGCAGGTAGTCCGGAGCCAGGCCCACCGCCCGATAGCACTCGTCAGCGGCGGCGGCCAGCAGCCCACGCTTGAGATACTCCTGGCCCAGCGACAGCGCCCGCAGCACCTCGTCCGACTCCTCGGCCTCCAGGAGTTCGGCCATGCTCACGGTTATGCCCTCGCCCGCCCCGCCCAGGCGCTTCCGGGCCTCGCGCACCTTATCCTGCCAGCCCTTGCTGCTGAGAAACTGCACCAGCGAATCCGCGAACGATTTGGCCTTTTCCGCGTCGCCCTGGACCTGGTAACTCTCGGCCAGGTTCTCGTACAACTGGATGAGATCATCCGCCTGGTCGCGGGCCACGGTCTGCAGGTCCACGATCTTGAGGACCTCCAGGAAGTGCTCAATGGAAAGGCCCACCTGCCCCTGGGCGCGATAGCACTGGCCCAGCGCAAAATGGCTGCCCAGGCGGTATTCGGGGGCCTTGACCGAGCGCAGGAGATGCTCAATGGCATCCTCAAACCGCAACTGTTGCTGGAACAGGAGGCCCAGGTTGAAGTGAATGGCGGGCCGGTCCTCGCCCATCTTCAGGAGGCGCAGGTAACTGGCGATGGCCTCGTCCACCAGGCCGCGCGTCTGAAAGTCAATGGCCTGGCTGATGAGCGCATCCACGGAAGCCCTGTCGGCCACCTGGGTCGGGGGCTCGCCCTGGGGCGCGGCCTGGGCGGGCCTCTCCTCAAACAGCGCGCCGGCCAGGTCGGTGAGGGCCTTGCGCTGGGTCTCGGCGGCGGGCGTGAGGATTTCGGCGGCGGGCGTTTCCTGAGGCTCCGCCGCGGCGGCAGGCTCGGCTTCGGTCCCCTCGCGGAGCATCTCCATCATGTTGCGGGCCGCCACGCTGGACGGCGACAGGCGCAGCGCCTCGCGGCACTGCTGGATGGCCTTCTCCACCTGCCCCATGCGCTGGAGAATGCCCGCCAAGGCCAGGTGCTGCTCCACCGCCCTGTCCACGGCGCGCAATTGGGCGTAGGCGGCGGCAAGGCGCTGTCGGGCGGCGATGTGGTCGGGCGACAGTCGGACAACCTGCTCCCACGCGGCCACGGCCTGCCGGATGTCGCCGGCGTTGCGGTGCAACTCGGCCAGCGCCATGTAGGTATCCACCGCCTGTTCCAGATGCCCCTGTTCCGTCTCCAATTGGGCCAGGTGCATCAGCGGGACGGGGTCGCGCGGGGAGATTCGGACAAGGGTGCGGTACACCTGGGCGGCCTCATCGCGCCGGCCCAGTTCGCGATACGCCTGGGCAAGGGCCACCAGCGCAGGCGGCTCTTCGGGAAACTCGGCCAGGGCCAGGCGATACTGCTCCGCCGCCTTGTCCCAGCGCCCATCCCACGCGTAGTCGTGCCCGGCTTTCAGGTGCTTCTCGTAGATATTGCGTCGGCCTGCCACATCCAACCTCGCTATCCGCGATAGTCGCCCCGCCCCTCTACATTCCCCCCAACAGGATGGCGAGAATCGCCTTCTGGGCATGCATGCGGTTCTCGGCCTGGTCAAACAACACCGAATGAGGGCCGTCGGCCACTTCGTCGGTGATCTCCTCGCCTCGGTGCGCGGGCAGGCAATGCTCCACGATGACGTCGGGCTTCGCCAGCGCCACCAGCGCCGCGTTGACCTGATACGGCGGGAACACCTTGAGGCGCTGCTCGCGCTCCTTCTCCTGGCCCATGCTGGTCCAGACGTCGGTATAGATGACATCCGCGCCCCGCACAGCCTCGGTCGGGTCGTGGGTGGTCAGGATGCGGCTGCCCGTGCGTTGGGCAAGGGTCTGCGCCTTCTCCACCACCGCCTGCGGCAGTTCGTAGCCCGGGGGCGTCGCGATGGCGAAGTTCATGCCCACCTGCGCCGTCGCAAAAGCCAGCGACGTGGCCACGTTGTTGCCGTCGCCCACGAACGCCAGGGTCAGGCCCTTCAGGTTGCCCTTCTTCTCCATGACGGTGAGCAGGTCGGCCATCGCCTGGCACGGATGATTGTAGTCCGACAGGCCGTTGATGACCGGCACGCGCGAATAGGCAGCCAGTTCCTCTATGTGCCTATGATCAAAGACGCGCGCCATGATGCAGTCCACGTAGCGGCTGAGCACGCGGGCCACGTCGGCCACGCTCTCGCGCTTCCCAAGCCCGATCTCGTCGGGCGACAGGTAGAACGCATACCCGCCCAGTTGGTGCATGGCCATCTCAAAGGAGACGCGGGTGCGTAGCGATGGCTTCTGGAAGACCATGGCCAGGGTCTTGCCCTGGAGGATGGGACGGTTGCCCCCCTGCTTCCATTCCACCTTGAGTTGGACTGCCACGTCCAAAATATGCTGGATTTCTTCCGGTGTGAAGTCCGATATGGCGACAAAATGCTTCATTTTCACCCTCCTGATGATAGTATAGCACATTCGGTCGCTGTGAACAACTCCGAGAAGGGTAGAGTCGGCTGCGGGACTTGTTGGCGTTCTTTATGTGAGCCTCGGAGGGGCGAGGCAAGCCCCACGAGGCGTTTTGCGATTGCTTTGGGCGCTCCGCGTCCTCGCAGAATGCCCGCATGGCATCAGTGCCCCATGGAATCCCGCTTTACGTTCAGAAACCTTAACGTATCCACCCCTAAAGTGAGGTCTATGTGAGTGCCATGTGAGGACCCCTAGTATATAGTGGTGGCAGAAACAAGAAATCGCAGGAGGAAGTTGCCATGAAGAACCTGTTCGCCAAACTCGCCGACCCCCGCTACGCCAAGGTCGCGTGGCTTGTGCTCGGACTCATCGGCCTCATCATCGCGGGCAGCGCGCCCACCGGCCCCAGCGGCCCCGGCGCCTAGTCCGGCGATACCCTGAACACTCGCAGGAGGAAGTTGCCATGAAGAACCTGTTCGCCAAACTCGCCGACCCCCGCTACGCCAAGGTCGCGTGGCTTGTGCTCGGACTCATCGGACTCATCATCGCGGGCAGCGCGCCCACCGGCCCCAGCGGCCCCGGCGCTTAGTCTGACAATCTATCACGATTCCCAGCGCCGCAAAGTCTAGCGCGGCGAACCCCCGTATAGGGGGCAAGGGAGACTGCTCGGTGGGGGGCCTTCGGGGGTGCCAGGGAACACCGTCCGGGCCACCCAAGCCAACGCGGTTGCATCGTCCGAGTTCTAGACGCAGCGATCATTGCAGGCCTCGCGGGTTCGCACAATCATGAGGCTCCAATAGGCAATTGCGTTGCAGGCGGTTCGCCTTTGCCCCCTATCGCTTTGCTTAGGGTGGTAATCCGAAGAAGGAGAGACCTATGACTGCCGAAATCCTGAACGTGCTCGTGGGCGCGGCGGTAACCGACGGCGAGTTCTGCCAGGCGCTGCTGAACAATCCGGGGCGCGCGGCGCGACAGTTCGGCCTTGCGCCGGAGGACGTGGAGGTGGTGTCCAGAATCCGCGCGCACTCGCTGGCCGAATTCGCGGGCCAACTGCTCCACTGGATGCCCGCCGAGCCCAGGGAACCCCTGTACGCCCGAATGCAATAGCGCGCCTGCCTGTGCGAAACGGCCAGGCGCACCATTCTGCACGGCAGCAGCCTGCTGCGGCATGTTCGCGGCAGGCTGTTTTTTGTTGCGACCCGCCGCCGAGGGTGGGGCGGCCGAATTTCACCGCCGAGACCGCCGAGGGCGCAGAGGGTCACGGATTGGCCCGCACGCACGCCCGACGCTGAAGCATCGGGCTCAACGGGCGAAGCCCTGCGGGCTAGCGCTAGCCCCCGAAGGGGGCTTTGCCCCCGTAGCGCGGGGGTTTAGCCCGCGCGTACTGACCTCACCCCCTCGTTCCCCCTCTCCGCTGGCGGCGAGGGGGAGGCCGAAGGCCGAGGGTGCGCCGCGCCAGCCACGGCCATCCACGAATAACACGAATCGGCACGAATGCAATAGCCCCGAAGGGGCTTTGCCCCCGTAGCGCGGGGGTTTAGCCCCGCGCGGCGATGCGGCCCCACCCGCGTGGAGCAAATTGCCAATTTGCTCCACGTCCCCTGCTCACGGCGAGGGGGATGCCGAAGGCTGGGGGTGAGGTGCGCGGCATGCCCGCCCGACGCTGAAGCATCGGGCTCAACGGGCGAAGCCCTGCGGGCTAGCGTTAGCCCCCGTAGCGCGGGGGTTTAGCCCCGTGCGGCACGCGCATGTGCGGTCGTGCCTTTCGTGGCTTTCGCGCCCTTTCGTGTCCTTCGCGATCCGAACACCCCTCACCCTAGCCCTCTCCCAGCGGGAGAGGGAACGGCCCGGCCCATCCTAGCGCGGCGCAAGTTCGTACACGTGCACCCGATCCTGCAGGATGGGGTTCACGGCCAGGTTCCCGCGAATCCGCCCGCTCACGCTCTCGCCCAGCCACTTCGGCGCTTCTTCCACCACGGCCACCTCGCGCAGGCGGCCATCGCGCAGGATGCCTTCCTCCACGGTGGCCCACGTCTGCCCCCGCACGTCCCCCCAGCCCGCGTCGTAACTGCGCTCGCCCACAAGCACATGCGTAACGCCCCACGCCTGCAGAAGCGCAACGCACTCGGGCGACGGGAAGCGGTCCAGCACGTCGCCATACGCCATATACGCGGGCGGGTAGAACGTTCCGTGGCCGTAGGCGATCCTCCGCCCGTGCAGCGACGAGCGGTACAGCGCGTCGCCGTTCCATGCGGCCACCAGCGGGAATCGCATCAGCACGGCGTCAGCGGGCAACGTCGCCAGATAGTCCTCCAGCGGCCCTGGCGTAGTGGCCGAGTAGCCGAAGGGCAACGGCACCACCAGAAACTCAAGCAGCACGAGCGCGGTCAGCGCCCCCACCACCAAAAGGTGCCCGATCCGCCCCCTCCGCAGCACCGATGCCAGGCCCACCCCGCCCAGGATGGCGACCCCGAACGTCGTGATGAGGCCGAATCGGTACAGCGTGCGCATGGCGCTGCCGAAGGGCAGGAACAGATAGACCAGCAGCGCCGGCAGGGGAATGGGAATCGCCCCCGGCCGGTGCAGGGAATAGTACGACACCGGGTTGAGGGCCAGTCGCTCGGTGAGAAAATACATGCCTTTGGCGAACAGGCGATCCACGCCGTCGGGCACGGGCACGTATAGCCGCGCACCGCCCACGTGCAGCGTCGTGCCCAGGGCCATCACGAAGGCCACCCCCGCGATCAGCGCCAGGCCCGACACGAACCGCCCCGAACGCCGTCGCCACGCCAGCCACGCTAGAACCAGCGGCACAAATCCCACGAACACGAACCCAGGCGCATACCACGGGTACGCGGGGACCTCCGCGCGCCGCTCCAGAA
Source organism: Chloroflexota bacterium (assembly GCA_014360805.1). Classification (NCBI taxonomy): domain Bacteria; kingdom Bacillati; phylum Chloroflexota; species Chloroflexota bacterium. The sequence continues at coordinate 5,965 of JACIWU010000066.1, read as the reverse complement.
ACCAGCGCCCCCACAGCGGGTGGTAGATGTTCGGGTAGAAGAAGTCTTCGAGGCTCGCGGACCACTTCTCCACATCGCCCAGCGACCAGGCCAGGCCGCTCTGGGCAGTGTGCAGCGCAGGGAGGGCCGCCGGCAGCACCAGCACCGCCGTAACCGCCGCCATCGCCGCCAGGTGCAGCCACGTCTGCCGCCGCGCGAAGGTCGCCTTCCACGGCCACAGCCGCCACAGCAGATACAGCGCCGCCGAAATCCCCACAATGTAAGCATAGTACCACGACGATAGCGCGTTCAGGGCCAGGAAGCACCCGGCCAGGGCCGCGTCCCGCGCACGGCGGCCCCGTAGCCACCGCTCCAGGAACAGGAACAGCAGGGGCAGCCACTGCGTGGCGATGAGCGGGAGCCAGCCCGCGGCCATGGCGCCGATGCGGTACGGCGCGTAGGCGAACGCCACAGCGGCGAACACGCCCGCCGCGCGGCTCCGCGTGAGATACAGGACAAGCGCGTAGGTCGCCACGCTGGTGAGGAAAAACGTCAGCAGTACGAACACGTTGTACGCCACCGTGGGGGTGAAGACCAGCAGGAGCGGGGCCAACAGCAACTTGTTGGCGATCATCGTCTCCGAAAGCGTCAGGTTGTAGCCGAACGGGTGGAAGATGTTGGGGTTGAACAGCAGCGCCGCCTTACCCATCATGGCCTGGCGCAGGTACCAGATGTCGTACAGCCATCCCAGGTTATCCCAGGGCGGGCCGGGGATCGCTCGGTCTATGACCGTTACGAGCGGGTACGTCATCGCCACGGGGAGGGCGGCGAACAACGCAACCGCAACGCCGTGCCGCCGAACTGAACGTAGGAAACGATTCAGCCCGCGGCGCATGGGCGCTACTCCGTGGCAGGGTTGGCCGGGGCTGGCGAGGGCGCAGCCCTCCACCCCGCGGGCGCGGGCTTTCTCCCCCGGAGCAGGTGGGTGGCCTTCTTGCGAAACAGGAATGCGAGATTCTGAAACCCATCCCGCCACAGGTTGAGTTTGCTCTCGCCCACCCGCGGGCGGTAGTAGATGGGAACCTCGGCGCACTTGAGTTCTTTGCGCGTGAAGGCTTCTATCTTGAGTTCCTCCGACAGCGCCATGCCGTCGCTGGTCAGATCCAGCAGGGGCAAGATGTCGCGGCGAAAGACCCACATCCCCGACTGCGAATCTTTGAGGTAAAACCAGAACAGCGCCGCCTGCACCACGCCCAGCAGCCAATTGCCGAACACGCGAAGGGGCGTGCCCGTACCGCGGCTCTTGTGGCCCGTGCGGTCGCACGTGATGAAGTCCAGATTCTCGTCCAGCAGCACGTCCAGCAGCAGGGGGATGAACCCGCGCGGATAGGTGCCGTCGCCGTCCATCGTAACGATAATGTCTCCGGTGGCGTGTTGGAAGCCGGTCTTGTAGGCCGCGCCGTAGCCCTGCTTCGCCTCCACGACAACGCGAGCGCCCAGGCGCCGCGCCACCTCTGCCGTGCGGTCGGTGGAGTTGTTGTCCACCACGATGACCTCATCCACGCACGCAGGCATATCGCTGAGGATGATCGCCACGCCTGCCTCTTCGTTGTAGCACGGGGTTACCACCGAGATGCGATGCCCTTTGTACATGCGTTACTCCTCGTGCGCAGGCGTGGCGACGCCATCGTGCAGTCGGCCCGATTCCAGCGGCGAAATGCGGTGGCGCACCTTGGCTGCCTTCAGGGCCAGGTATTCCTTGAACACCTGGGGCAGAACCAGCGGGTTGAACAGGATATTCACCGTCAGGAAGCACTCGTAGGTGCAGAAGCATTTGGTCTCGCGGATGTCGCGGCGCATCTCGTCAGCGCGCCGGCTGAACCAGACCTTGCCGAAGTCGTAGTCATAGTCGCGCACGTTGGCGATCATGCGGTCGGGGCGCACCTCGCACGGCAACACCTGCCCCCGGCTGAACATGGCCCCGCCCAGCGTGCCCGCGTAGCACGGAATCTGATAGCGGTTCTCGCGCACCGTCTTGGCGATGATGCGCGGGCGCACGATGCGCTTGGCGTTGAGCACGTCCGAGAACGGCATCTTGTAGTAACCCGACAGAATCCGCGCCTTGTTGTCGCGCTCCAGCGCCCGATGCAGTTCCTCGTAGCGGGCGATGTCAAAATCCTTGGTCATGGGGTCAGCCGGCTCGCCCCGCGTGAGCAGCGTGAACACCGTGTTGACGCCCAGTTCCTTGCCCAGGTAATCGTACAGCGGCAGCAGCCGATCCTGGTTCAGCGCCGAGACGGTGATCTGGACGCACACGCTGAAGTTGGGATAGTGCTTCTCCAGCCGCCGCAGTTCCTTGTAGGTGTGCACCGCCTTGTCAAACAGCCCTGGCGTATTGCGGATGCGGTCGTGATCCTCGCCGATGCCGTCTATGGACACGTCAATGTGCAGGTCAATGTTGGGGTTCTGGCGCAGCATCGTCTCGGTCGTCTCCACGATGCGGCCCGTCAGGCTTCCGTTGGTGGGGATGCCCACGTTGGCGGCGTGATTGTTGACCTTGAAGATGTGGACGATTTCGGCCAGGTCCTTGCGGATAAACGGCTCGCCGCCGGTAGGCGTGAAGAACAGCATATCGCCCATGGAGGCCGAGATCTTCTCAATCTCGTCCACGGTCAGTTCGTCCTTGACCCATTCGGTCCTCTGGCCCAGTAAGCAGTGACTGCAATGGGCGTTGCAGTTCTCGGTAACGAAGAAGACGAAGTAGAGAGGCATCGCCCCGCGCTTGTAGAACATGCGAGGAGTGTACTTCAAGTAGTTCCAAACGCTCATGTGCGCACCCTTTTCCAGCGGCAGGATGGCTCCTGGCCGCCAATGTAGTCTTATGTCAACACCAGCGCGGCGCTCAATACCGCACCCCGCGCGCAAAATCCACGATCCCCTTCAGCGCCCCCACACCCGAAACCCACAAGTTCAGCGGCAGGAACAGCGCGCTCTGGAGAAGAAAACGCATCCCTCGCGTCCGGCCCAGGAACGCCAAGAACGGCGCGTTCAGCACCCAGATGGCTGCCAGGGACAGGGCCGCCGCCCCGCCCGCTTGCGCCGGCCAAACCGGTGTCAGCGCCAGCGCCGCCAGCATGACGGCCGAGACCGGCACCGACAGTTGAAAGAACCAGGGCACCGATGCGTAGTATTTCCGTCCCGTGCGCCCCAGTTTATTGCGGATGAGCGTTTTGGTCAAACCAGCCGACCGAGCAATATCCGTGAGGATGAGGCTCCCCAACGTGTACCGCTTCAGGTGCATCACCTGAAGCCGCTTGTCCAGCCGCACGCGGTAGCCCTCGGTCAACAGGCGCATCCCCAGTTCAATGTCCTCGGTAACCGACGGGCCGGTGTAGTGCGGATCAAACCCGCCCAGCGCCTGAAACACCGCCTTTCGGGCCGCAGCCGCGCTGGTGTAGAACACCCCCACGTATTCGGGCAGGCGGGCATAAGTGTAGTGCATCCACAGGTTCTTGAACTGCGACGGGAACTCGGGGTACGGCAGGGCTTTGTCCAGCAAGCCCACCACCGCGTCCACCGTCGGGTCTTGCAGGTCTTCGGCCACAAGCGACAGGGTATCGGGGCGGATGAGCACATCGGAGTCTATGAAGAAGACCACATCGCCGAGCGCGGCCGCTGCGCCCGTGTTCTTGGCGGCGGCAGCGCCACGGTTGCGCTCGTGGCAGATGACGCGGCAGGGGAATCGGGCCGCGATCTGGGGCGTGGCGTCGGTGGAGCAGTCGTCCACGACGATGACCTCGTAGTCGCCGTAGTCCGAGCGGAACACGGCTTCCAGGCACTGCTCCAGCGTGGCCGCGCCGTTGTAGGTTGGGATGATGACCGATATCTTCATACGCTCCACCACCAGCGGAATACCCTCACCGCCGAGACCACGGAGACCGCAGAGGGAAGGCCGAACACCAAGCCCCACGCCTTCCCGCTGCTCCCCGCACCCACGGCCTAGCGGCTCGGCCGTTCATCCTCTTCCGGTCTCCGCGTCCTCCTCGGTGAACGCGGATTGGCATAGCAGTACAGGCACCCGTTGGGGCAGCGCTGCCGGTACGAGCCGATGTCCACGCTGACAGTGCAGCCGCATCCGGCGCGCTGGCCCTTGTCGGGGCGCGGGTCGGCGGCCAGGCCCCGCGGGTGCAACGCAGTCAGCAGCGCCGCGTCTATGCAGTGGGACTGCTCCGCGCCGGCCTCCAGCAGGAACGGGTCGCAGCACGCCCGAAGCGACAGGCCACAGGCCCGCGCCAGGGCCAGCAGACGCCGCCCGATGTCCACCTTCTCCTCGCGCGGCGGGTCGTGCCACGGCCAGTCGCGCCGCCGCACCTTCTCGTACATCTGCGCAAATGACGAGACCACCCGCGTGATGCCGCGCTCGGCCACGGCGCGGAAAATCGGCTCGGCGAAGGGCAGGTTGCTCCGCACCGCGCCCGCCTCGGCCCAGTGCACGATGGGGTCAAACCGCACGGCCACCCGCCGCGCATCGCCCACGAAGGCCACGAGCGCATCCAGTTGCTCCACGGTCTCGCGCCATGGCGGAACCGAAGGCTCCAGCGCCGAGCCGCCTAGCCCGGTGATGGTGAACAGCGCATAGCACTGGTCATAGCGCGCCAGGGCGTCGCGCAGGTCGCCGCGATTGGCCAGAAGCGGGCCGAAATCCTTGGACCACAGGACGATGGTGTGGACATCTTCCGGCCGCAGCGACACATGCCGCGAGCCGCGCCCGTAGGGCAAAGGCACATCCACCTCGCCCGCCCGAATCGCGTCGGCAAGCCACTTGGGATAGCAGCAGGGCAAATCGGTGCGGCGCGACGCGGAAATGACCACGCGCATGGGCTAGGCTCCCTCCCAGCGCGTCGCCGCGCCGCCCGTCAGCGACCGCAGCATCTCGCCATCGGGCCTGGCCTGGAAGTGCACCAGATGGCTCGCGCAGCGGCAGTCGGACGCGCCGAACCCGAGGGCGGGAATCTCCGCGCCAGGCCACAGCACGAGCCGCCGCGCCCACTCGCATTCCCACTCGCGGGGCAGCGGCGCGCCCCACGCCCCCGCCCAATCCGCCGCGGCGCGCAGGTAGTCCACGTGCCAGTGCAGCCGCTTGGACGGCGCGAGGTGGCGGCGCAGGCGGGCGTCCAGACCGCCCGGCCCCTGCGCTGAGCCGACGTACACGTACCAGCCGGCCGGGAATGCAATTCGGCCCAGCGCGCCCACGTCCAGCGAGCGGGCGACGGGCAGGTGAAGCACGAGTAGGTACACACCCCTGTCCATGACTGTATTATACCCTGGGGCGTCGCGGGGTCAACCCGCCATGTGTGCCCAAGGCGGTTCTACCGCCGAGGACGCCGAGCACGCGGAGAACGACGGATTTGCCGCACACCCACCCCGCGAATCGTTCCGAACGCTGTCGGTCGCGGCATGGGTAAAGATGCGACGCACTTTTGAAAGTGCGTCGCGACTTGCTCACCAACACAAAATAGAACCGCACCCACCCCGCGCTAACGGAGCATTTGGATCGCGAAGGACACGAAACGGCGCGAAACGGCGCGAAAATTACGAAAATCGGGGCCAGGCGCGGGGCGTCGCGGCGCACTGTGTAAGGGCGAGGGTGAGGGCCAGCCCGCAGGGCTTCGCCCCTTCAGCCCGATGCTTCAGCGTCGGGCGGGCATGCCGCGCACCTCACCCCCAAGCCTTCGGCCTCCCCCGCGCCGTGGGCAGGGGACGTGGAGCAAATTGGCAATTTGCTCCACGCGGGTGGGGCCGCATCGCCGCGCGGGGCTGAACCCCCGCACTGAAAGAACAAAGCCCCTTCGGGGCTCGGGCCAGCCCGCAGGGCTTCGCCCCTTCAGCCCGATGCTTCAGCGTCGGGCGGGCATGCCGCGCACCTCACCCCAAGCCTTCGGCCTCCCCCGCGCCGTGGGCAGGGGACGTGGAGCAAATTGGCAAT
>JACIWU010000065.1 GCA_014360805.1 Chloroflexota bacterium | reverse complement strand
CCTTTTGAAAACGTACCGCAACCTGTATTTTCGTGTCAGTGACTGGGACAACCTGTATTTCGCGTACCGCTCTGCGCCGGCTACGTGCGGTACGTGGATGACATGCTGCTGTTCTCCGATTCCAAAGAAACGCTGAGGGAATGGCAGCAGGCAGCCGAGGAGCAACTGGGCCAACTGCGCCTGACAATACACGCGGGCGCCCACCCTCGGCCGGTAACCGAGGGGTTCCCGTTTCTCGGATTCGTTGTGTTCCCCACGCACCGGCGCGTGAAGCGCCGCAAGGTCATCCAATACCGGCGCGCTCTCAAAAGACTCCTACGCGCATACGAAGAAGATAAGGACACGCTGCCTGCCGAACGGGTGGTGGCCTCCATCCTAGGGTGGATCAACCATGTGCGCTATGGCGACACCTGGGGATTGCGGCGCGCGGTCCTGGGCCAAGTCGTGCTGTAAGAGGGTTATCTATGACACAGTCGCCAATCTTCTCCAAGACGTATGACTTGCTCGCCTGGTTGATCCCAGCCACCGTCAAGTTTCCGCGGGAGCACAGGTTTGTCCTTGCCCGAGCCGTGCAGGAGACGGCCCTCCGTTTTCAGGAGCGGCTGATTGAGGCCGGACTTGCAAGAGGAAAAATCCGGCAGCAGGCATTGGCCGATGCAGACGTAGACCTAACCAAACTTCGCTTCTATTTGCGACTTTGCCAGGACTTGGAGATTATCACTCCCCGCCAGTACAAACACGTGGCAGAAATGGTTACAGAGGTGGGGAATCTGCTCGGAGGCTGGCGGCGATCCATCCAGGAAGCGTAACGGGCGCTCTGCGTCCAGAACGCGGGGGCAGGTTGAGAACGAGACATGGACTGCGCGGCGGGTCTTGGAACAACAATCAAGACAACGCTCGCTGCGAGAACCGCAACAGGAACAACCCGAACAACTCCAACAACAACATCGGTTTTCGTCTCGTCTCTCACGACTTTTCGTCTCGGGCCAGCAATGCCACGGGTCGCTCGCGACGCGGGCCGAGGCCCAAGAGCAAAAGACGGCGCGACCTGTCCCTGGCCGACGCTCCCCTATCGCGTCGGGCGAATATAGAAAAGCCCTGCCGCCTGTGGTAGCCTTTCGGCGACGCTTGCGGCAGGGCCATCGGATTCGGTGCGTGCATGCAGGGCAAGTTGCGAACCCGCCCGATGCCTACAGCCCCGCCTCCTTCCGCAGCAACTCCGCCTTGTCGGTGCGCTCCCAGGGCAGGTCCAGATCGTCGCGCCCGAAGGCCCCGTAGGCCGCCGTCTGCCTGTAAATCGGCCGCCGCAGGTCAAAGTCGCGGATGATGGCCGCCGGACGCAGGTCAAAGTGCTTCTTGACCAGTTCTATGATCTTGTCGTCGGGAACATGCCCCGTGCCGAAGGTCTCCACCATCAGCGACAGCGGCCGCGCCACGCCAATGGCGTAGGACACCTGAATCTCCACGCGGTCGGCCAGGCCCGCCGCAACGATGTTCTTCGCGATGTATCGCGCCGCGTAGGCCCCCGAACGGTCCACCTTCGTCGGATCCTTGCCCGAGAAGCACCCGCCGCCGTGCCTCACCACACCGCCGTAGGTGTCCACGATGATCTTGCGCCCCGTCAGCCCCGAATCGCCCATCGGCCCACCGATGACAAACCGCCCCGTCGGGTTGACATAGTACTTCGTCTGGTCGTCCAACATGTGAGCGGGAATCACGGCGCGGATGACGTGCTCCATGATGCCTGCCTCCACCTCGTCATGCGTAATCGAGGGGTCGTGTTGCGCCGAAACCACCACCGTGTCCACCCGCTTGGGTTTGCCGTAGGCGTACTCCACCGTAACCTGCGACTTGCCATCCGGCCGCAGCCAGGGCAGAATCTTCGCCTTGCGCACCTCGGCCAAGCGGCGGCACAGGCGGTGCGCCAGCGAGATGGTCAGCGGCATATACTCCGGCGTCTCGTCGCAGGCGAAGCCGATCATCATCCCCTGGTCACCCGCGCCGATGGCCTCAATCTCCTCGTCGGTCATCTCGCCGCGCTTGGCTTCCAGCGCCTGGTTCACGCCCAGCGCGATGTCCCGCGACTGCTCCTTCACCGACACGATGACCCCGCACGTGTCGGCGTCAAACCCGTACTTGGCGCGGGTGTAGCCGATGTCGCGGATGGTCTTGCGGGCGATCTCGGCCATATCCACGTAGGCCGACGTAGTGATCTCGCCCATGATGACCACCAGGCCCGTGGTGGCGCTGCACTCGCAGGCCACGCGCGCGTCCGGATCCTGCGCCAGGATGGCGTCCAGGATGGCGTCGGAAATCTGGTCGCAGACCTTGTCGGGGTGGCCTTCGGTTACCGATTCCGATGTCAGGTACAGTTTCGGCGATGTGGCGAATGTGGTGCTCATGGATTGTACTCCTTTCTGAATGTAGTTTCAAGAGTTTTCGCTGCAGAACAAAGGGCGCAGAGGTTTTCATCAGAACTCTCAGTGTTTTCTGCGCTCCCGGCGGTGAACGCCTACCGGTTTGGACAAAAAGAAAACTCCCTCAAGATGAGAGAGTTTCAAGGCACCTCTCATCTTTCAGACTCGCTCGGTGCGGTCTGCCGGAATTGGCACCATGAACGGGGTCTTTGCCCCCGACGGGCCTTGACCCGCCGTTCTGGTTGCCGGGGTTTCACAGGGCCGGTCCCTCCACCCCTCTGGATGAGCGTCCAGTCGTATTCGGTTGTGGCGAGATGATAGCACGGAACGGGGCACTTGTCAAAAAACCGCCTGCGCCGATTTCCCCTCGCGCCCAAACGGTGCTACAATGCGTTTACACGGAATGCGAGGGGTGCCCCTGGCCCCCTCCCGATTTTTATGATGAGGAGCAAACGAATGAACAAGAAGACCCTGGCGCTGGGCCTTGCCCTGGCGCTGGCCCTGTTGCTGGCGGCGTGCGGCGGCAAAGCCACCCCCGCCCCCACCGACACGCCCGTGCCGACCGCGACCCCCACCCCCGAGCCCATTCCCTCCGTCGGCGGCGTGGACGTCGCCATGCAACTGGTGAACACCCCCACCGGCCCGAACGTCGCCGTCGTCAACGGCGTTGCCATCGCGTCCGAACTCTACATGGGCGAACTGGAGCGGCAACTCATCTACATCACCGAGCAGTATGCCCTGGACTGGAGCGACCCGCAGATTCAAACCTACCTGCCCCAGATTGAGCAGCAGACCTACTGGCAACTCATCAACCTGGAACTGGCGCGCCAACTGGCGACGACCGAGGGCATTGTCATCAGCGACGACGCCCTCGCCCAGGAGATTGAGTCCACGCGCCAGTCCATCCTGTCCAGCGGCATCTACACCGACTGGGACAACTTCCTGGCCGTCAACAAGATCACCGACGCCTACTTCCGCGACCGCATCCGCGATTCTATGGTGGTGGACGAACTGGTGAAGCGCCACGGCGGCCCCACCGAAGCCGAACAGGTGCACGCGCAGCACATCCTCGTCGCCGACGCCGAGACCGCCCAGAAGGTGCTGGACGAACTCAAGGCCGGCAAGACGTTTGAGGAACTCGCCGTGCAGTATTCGCAGGACACCGGCTCCAAGGATTCGGGCGGCGACCTGGGATGGTTCCCGCGCGGGGTGATGGTAACCGCCTTTGAGGAGGCCGCGTTCTCCCTGGCCGTGGGCGAGATCAGCCAGCCCGTGCAGACCGATTTCGGCTATCACATCATCAAGGTCCTGGGCAAGGAAGTGCGCCCGCTGGACGCCGAGATGCTGGAACAGATGCAGGAGCAGGCCTTCAGCGAGTGGTTCTCGGCCCAGCGCGACCAGGCCAAGATTGAGGAACTGCTGACCTGGCAGTAGCCCGCCGGCTCACGCACGGACGCTCACCGCGAACCTCCACAGGTGGGGCGGGTCTCACTTCGCGCCTTCCCGCCAGTAGGAAGGGCGACTGCCAGATCCGCCCCTGCGCGCCACAACACACGGCGGAAACGCACACCGGTCGCGCGATTCGCGGACGCAATAGCGTGGCGAGACGCTAACGCACCAGCAGCACCGGACACTTGGCGTGCGCGGCCACCTTCTGGCTTTGGCTTCCGAGGAGCAGCCCCGCCAGTCGCCCCAGGCCGCGAGTTCCCATGACGATCAAGTCCACGCCGTGCACATCCGCCGCAACGAGAATGGCCTCCGCGGGCGGGCCTTCCAGCACCTCGGGCGTCAGCGTGCCGGGGATCGTCCCGATGCCCTCCTGGGCGCGCCGGAGAATCTCGTGCGCCTCCCTGATGCGCGCCGTCATCGCTTCCTGCAGATGGGAGTCCCCCAGGTATCTCGGCACCTCCTCAAAGGATACCACCACCCACAGGTCTGCCTGCATGTATCGGGCCAGTTCCCCCGCAACCTTCGCCGCCTTGTACCCGTGCTCGGAACCATCCACCCCTACCAGTATCTTCCGAAACATGTCGCACCTCCTTGGCAGCGCCGCTACCGATTACAGCATAGCATACGGCAAAAGGGTGCGCAACCCCACCGAGACCCCCCCCACAGGCCAACAGGATGCCAAGAATGCTGGAAGCCAATCCCTGAGGCCGACCGCTGACCGCTTCACAGCGCCCGGCGATACAGCCTATGCCGCTTGTACCAACGCACGCCGATTGCCGCCATATCGCCCAGGCTCTTCATGTTCTGCTCCTCCACCTGTACGATGTCGGCGTGCTGGAATCCGAAGTCGCGCGCGCTTTTGGCCAGTTCGGTGTACAGAATCGCGTTGCCTCCCAGGCCCTGGTATTCCGGCAACAACCCCGTGCCGTTGAAGTTGACCCACTTCGTGCGCTTGAACTCGCGCAACAGCCAAATCCACCCGAAGGGCCAGACCCGCCCTTTGGTCTTCTGGATGGCCGCCGAGATATCCATGAACCCGAACACGAAGCCGATGGGCTGATCGCCCTTCATCACGAGTTTGATGAGGCGCGGGTGGGCGATGGCGAGAAGCCGGTCGCCGATGACCTTCATCTCCTCGGGCGTGATGGGGCAGTACTCCCAGTTGTTCACGAACGAGTCGTTGTACACCTTGCCGATGCGCGGAATCCACTCGCGCAGTTCCTTCTCGCTGGCGAAGGACTTGATGTGGAATCCGCGGCGCGCCTTCACCTTCTCGGCCACCTCGTAGAAGCGGGCATCCAGTTCGTGGTCGCCGGGCAGGTAGCCCGACGAGAAATCCGTCTCCTTTTCAAACCCGCAGGCGGTGAGCAGGGCGTCGTAGTACGGGTGATTGTAGGGGATGCCGACGGCAGGGCGGTGCTCAAAACCCTCCACCAGCACGCCCATGCCGTCGCCCTGGAGGAACCCCTTGGGGCCGATCATGCGCGTCAGCCCCCGCGCCCGCGCCCAGTCAAAGGCCGCGTCAAACAGTAGGCGCACCGCTTCGGGGTCGTCGTAGGCGTCAAAATAGTAGAAAAACGAATCCTTCACGCCGTGGTGGCGGTTGTAGTTGCGGTTTTCCATCACGGCCACGCGCGCCAACATCCGCTTTCCATCCTCCACCACGAAGAAATCGGCGTCGGAATGCCGGTAGAAGGGGTGCTTCTTGCGATTGAACACCAGTTGAATCTCCGGCAGGATGGGCGGAACCCACTGGGCGTTGCCCTTGTAGATGTTAAACGGGAGTTGGATGAAATCGCGTACATCGCGGCGGTTGTTGGTGTCAATCTTGCGAACGCGCATGGACATTCTCCTGTTGGCGGCACGCCACCCGCGAACCGCGCCGCCCTCGCGGGTGCCGTGCACGATTGGGTTGACGGGATAGTAGCAGAGGTTGCGGCGGGTGTCAATGTGCGGGGTAATTGGAGCACGAAGGACGCGAACGGACATTGCACGGGAGCAGACCGAACTCACAGACTGATTACCGAGCGCACAAAGCATTGACAACGGACCGTCCTGGTGTTATGATGAGCGTGCATTCGGCTACAGCCACGCCGCGACGCCGGGATCCGCAGCATCCGGCCGCGAGGATAACTTTGGGACAAAAGGGGAGGGAATCGCCATGAAGTTCATCCACGAGAAGGACGCCGAAGCCGACTACATCGGCCCACCGCACCAGCGTGTCATCCGCCACCTCGCCGCCCCCTGGAACATGGGCACCAAGCACCTGTGGATGGGGACCAGTTCCGTGGACCCTGGATTCACCAGCAACCCCCACTCCCACGAGGACCAGGAAGAGATCTTCTACTGCGTCTCCGGTCGGGGCCGCATCCGGGTGGGCGATGAGGAGATGGCACTGGAGCCGGGCATGGTCGTCTACGTGCCAGAAGGCACCGTGCATCAACTCATCAACACCGAGGGCACCGAGGTTCTGAAGGTGCTGTCCGCCGTATCGCCGCCGTTCATTCCGGAAAAATACCGCAAGGATCACCTCATCAAGTAACCTTCGGCGCGACTGCTCGTGCCCGATGAGTGGCAGATGCAAAGACCGGGCAGGGGTTGCCCTGCCCGGTTGCTATGCTTACCCTGCTTGCGGAGCGCCTTGGGGGAACCTTACCCCAGGCCCAGCGCCGCGAGCGATTCCGCGGCTTCCTGGCTGCCCCGCGCCAGACGACCGAGTGCCCGCCCCGCCTCAGCCAGTTCTATTCGCCGCCGGGCATCGGAGTAGTAGCGTTCTTTTACCCTCTCCACTTGCACCGCCGCGTCGCGCAGCGCCCCGTCGCCGCTCCAAACCTCAAAGTCCGGCCGGTAGTCGCGGCTGTGAAAGTCGTAAATCGGCGTCAAAATCATCTCGGTTACGTTCTCGCGTCGGATACGCTCCAGCGTCTTCTGCCGCCGCTGCGCCTCGTCGGCCAGGTCGGTCAGCATCCCGCGAAGTCGTCCGTCCTGGGCTTTCTGCGCCGTCTCGGCGTAGAAGCGCGCAGACTCCTGCTCCAGATACATCCCGTATTGCAGCACCGCCCCGAAGTTGTTGATCTCCAGTTCCATGCGCCCTCCTGCGCTGTTGACCCTGCGCCTAGAACCACCGGCTCAGGACAACTTTCTCGTCCGTGAAGAAACGGATGGCGTCCTGCCCCTGCCCGTGAAGCGTCCCGAAGAAGGAATCCTTCATCCCACCAAACGGGAAGAACGCGATGGGCGCTGCGATCCCGATGTTGACCCCGATGTTCCCACACTCCACACGGTAGGCGAACTCCCTCGCCACCTTGCCACTGGAGGTGAAGACGCTGGCCGCATTCCCGAAGGGCGAGGCGGCGATGATGTCGTAGCACTGCTCCAGCGAATCCACCTGTGTGATGCCCAGCACCGGCCCGAAAATCTCGTCCTTGGCGATAGTCATCTCCGGCGTAACGCGGTCAAAGATCGTGGGGCCGACAAAGCACCCCTTCTCGTAGCCGGGAACCACGACGCCGCGCCCGTCCAACAGCAAACGAGCGCCCTCGGCCACGCCCACGTCAATGTATCCGACGACCTTGTCCCTGGCCGCCGCGGAAACCACCGGCCCCATCTGGGTAGCCTGATCCAAACCGTACCCCACCTTGAGGCGCGACGCGGCCTCCACCAAAAGCGGAACCAGATCGTCATACGCTTTACCTACGGCCAGAATCACCGAGCCCGCCAGGCATCGCTGGCCGGCGCAACCGAACGCCGAGGTCAGGATGGCCGCAACGGTGCGGGGAATGTCCGCGTCGGGCATGACCACCAGGAAGTTTTTCGCGCCTCCCTGAACGATGGCGCGCTTGCCATATTTCGCGCTGAACGCATACACGTGCTTCCCTACCGGCGTGGACCCGACAAACGTAACCCCCTTGACTTTCGGGTGCGACATGAGGGCTTCCGCCACCTCCGCCGAACCGTTCACCAGGTTGAACACGCCTTCCGGGAGTTCGGTCTCTTCCAACAAGCGCGCCAAGAGATTCTGCGTCATCGGGGTCTGGCTGGACGGCTTCAGGACAAACGTGTTGCCGGTTGCCAGCGCGTAGGGAATAAACCAATATGGGACCATGGCCGGGAAATTGAAGGGCGCGAGGTGGACAAAGACGCCCAGGGGCTGCCGCAGCGCGAAAGAATCAATCCCCTCCGCGATATCCTCCGCGTTGTACCCCATCATCAGCGACGGAATCCCACAGGCCACATCCACGTTCTCAATCGCGCGGCGCACCTCCCCGCGCGACTCGTCAATCGTCTTGCCGTTCTCCAATGTGTTGAGTTCGGCGATCTTCTCAAAGTTCTCCTCCATGAGCGCCTTGAGGCGGAACATGTAACGCGCGCGGGTAATCGGCGGGGTGCAGCGCCAGGCCCAGAAAGCCTCTTGCGCCGCATCCACGGCTTCGCAAGCCTCCCGCGCCGTGGACATGGGCACGCGGGCCAGGACTTCGGCTGTGGCCGGATTCACGACATCGCGCGCATCGGACGCCTCCGAGGCCACCCATTCGCCGCCGACGTAGTTCTTCAGCACCTTCGGTTCCATTGGCTTCCTCCGTCAACTCAATCTTTATACCGCGGCGGGACGCAAAAGCGCCGCTTCAGTCCACCGGATGAAGCAGGATTTTCACGGCCTGCTGCGATTCCAATTGCTCAAAGGCCTCGCGCCAGGATGTGATGGGCAGGATCGCGCTGAGCATCGGCTCCGTCTGAATGCGACCCAGGCGCAACAGTTCAAGTACCGCCTCCCACGTTCTCCAATTGTGGCTAAAAGAACCCTGCAACGTGATGCCCCTCGTTACGATCTCGTCCAGCGTTAGGTTCAGCGGCGTGAGGGCGAAGCCGATCTTCGTAATCTGGCCGTTGCGCCTCACCAGGTCTATGGCCTGCTGCACGGCAGGCCCAGTGCCGGCGCAGTCCACCACCAGATGCGCCCCCATCCCATCCCCAACGCCACGGACCAGGGGCACGGGGTCCTCGTCGGGCACGACCACGGTGAAATCGGCGCCGAGTTGCTTCGCCAACGCCAGACGTCCCTTGTCCCTGCTCGTGCCGGTTACCATCACGGTGCCCGCGCCCGCGAGTCTCGCCAGTTGCAGCGCAAACAGGCCCACCGGCCCCGGGCCGATAATCACGACCGTGTCGCCGGGGCGGATTCGGCTCTTCTCAAACAGCGCGTTGTAGGCCACGCAAATGGGCTCGCACATGGCGGCCGCCTCATCTGTAACTTCTTCTGGGACATGATGAAGCAAGACGGCCCGCGCCCGAACGTAGGACGTGAAAGCGCCGTCCACCCCGTAGCCAAACCCCAGCCGCTGGGGACACAGGTGATATTCACCCGAACGGCAGAACGAACACGTGCCGCAGGTGTAGGCCGCCGTCTCCGAAACCACCCGGTCGCCGGGCCGGAGCCCTTGCACGCGCTCCCCAACCTCCGCCACTTCGCCGCACCACTCGTGGCCCAGAATCACGGGGGGATGGGCCAAGGAGTTCAGTTGCCCGTGGAACAGGTGAAGTTCGGTGCCGCAGACGCCGCAGTAGCGCACCTTGACCAGGCATTCGTCCGGGCCAAAGGTGGGGATGGGGACATCGCGGATTTCCACCGCGCCACCGGCCCGCTCGTAGTACACAACGGCTTTCATCGCGCTCCTTTCCGGCTGGCATCAGGCCCGCCTTCTTGCTGTTGCTTGCTGCGCCATCCGCTGGAGAGGATTTCCAACGTTAGAATTCACTCCCATTGTAGCGGAAGAACGGGCTTCTGTCAAGTGCCACGCACATCGAGCAGTGTATGGCATTTCGGTGGGAGCCAGTAGGGGCAGGTTCCCGCACCCTCCCGCCTACAGCGTCTATGGGAAGCCACCCTACGCATTTCGGCATTGTGGCACCAACCTGTTGCGAGCGTAGGGCAGGTTCCCGTCCTTGCCCCTCAACCCTTACGGCAGGCGATCCCGCTGGCGCTGGTGGCCTTGCTGGCCATTGTCGGCGCCCTTGTGGCAGACGCATCGGTGCGAATTAGGCAGACCGATACGCGGCAGCCTGAACCACATGGAACGTAAGGCAGGTTTCCATACTGCCCCCTGCCTCTTTCTGTTCACCGACCATCCGACCTCCACCGCCATCACCGCCACCAGTACCGGGTCCAAATCGGCGGAATTGCTTTACGAAGCATATAGGGCAAGACGCGCTACACCGCCGGCAACACGCCCACGGCGACTCGGCTCTAAAGTGTGCTAGCGCTCGTCACGGCAGGGGCGAAGCCCCGAACCAATCCCATGCAGACGCGGGATGGCTCCACCTCGCTGCCAATGATGGGCCACCCGCCCCCCGCCCCGCCGGCCGCCGGGATGTATTTTGCAGAAAGTGTAAAAAATCCCCCAAACCCCTTGACTTGGCGGCAAGAATGTGGTAGAATATAATAGTTACAACGTTAGAATTAGGCCGCCTGACATGTTCACATCACACTCTGCGAATGGTTGGCGTGTGCAGCGCAGCACACCGGCGGCGGGCAGGGAATCGGCCTCTCGGTGCCCGCACCTACCACTGCCTACGGCAAAGCACTCGGTTGCTCAACAATGCCCCTGAACAGGCTGTTGCTGGCATCGCCCGACCGGCTTGGCCCTGTGCCCCCGCCCGGTGGCGCGCTGACGAAAGGAGGTGGTCGCCCGAAGTACGCAGACGTTGGGACGGATTCGGCTATCTAGAATTGGATCAGTAACCACAAAAGAAGGGGGCTGAACATGAAGGATGTCTTGTATTTTGCTCCGACCGAACTCACAGAGGCGCTGAAATTCCTTGCGCAATACGGTGAGAAGGCAACTGTTTTGGCCGGAGGCACAGACCTGGTCCCTCGGATGAACTACTACGAACTCAAGCCAGAGGTCCTGGTATACATCGGCAACCTCGGCCTGGATTACATTGAGCAGGCGGACGGCAAACTGGTCATCGGCGCGGCGACTCCCACCGCGAAGATCGCGGCCAGCCCGCTCATCGCCGAGAAAGCGGCAGCCCTAGCCGAGGCCGCACGCCTCTCCGCAAGCCCGGCCATACGCACAGCCGGCACCATCGGCGGCAACCTGGCCAATGCATCCCCCGCCGCCGACCTGGCAACCCCGCTCATTGCCCTCGGAGCCACCGTTGTCCTTGTCAGCGCGACGGGCGAGCGAGAAGTGCCCGTGGAGGACTTCTTCACAGGCCCCGGCCAAACCGTGCTCCAACCCGGCGAACTCATCAAGGAAGTGCGCGTCCCTGTAAGGAAGGGCAAGTCCGTCTTCTTGAAATTGGGACGCCGCAAAGCCATGACGCTGTCGGTGGTGAATGTGGCCGTCTACGTGGAAATGGAGAAAGGCCAGAAGTGCGTGGACGCCCGGGTGGCCCTGGGAGCCATGGCGCCCGTTCCCCTGCGCTGCAAGAAGGCCGAGGGCGTGCTCCAGGGGTGCGTCCTCCCCATGTCGGCGCTGGAGGGGGCCGAGTTCCTGGACAAGGCCCGCATTGAGAAGGCGGCCGAACTGGCCATCGCGGAGAGTTCGCCGATAGACGACCAGCGCGCGACCGCCTGGTATCGGCGCAAGGCCGGCAAAGTCTTGGTGGCGCGTGCCCTTGCTGCCGCTGCCGGCATTGCCATCTAGAGGTAAGGAGGCAAGTTGACCATGAAATACGTACTTTCCTTTAACCTGAACGGCCTGCCGGTAGATACCCTGGTCAAGGCAACCGACACACTCCTGGACGTCCTGCGCGAGAAACTCAACGTTGTCAGCGCCAAGCGCGGCTGCGACAACGGCGACTGCGGGGCCTGCACCGTCCTGGTAAACGGCGAACCCGTGCGCGCATGCCTGACCATCGGCCTGACGGTGGCCGGGAAGAACGTCCAGACCGTGGAGGGCTTACAGCAAGACGGAAAGTTGCACCCCTTGCAGCAGGCGTTCCACGAGCACTACGCCGCGCAGTGCGGCTTCTGCACCCCCGGCATGTTGATGTCGGCCAAGGCCCTGCTGGATAAAAACCCCAAGCCGACGCGCGAGCAAATCGTAGAGGGCATCTCCGGCAATCTGTGCCGCTGCGGCGCGTATGTGGAAATTGTTGAGGCCATTCAGGCAGTGGCCGCCGGCAAGTACAAGGAGTAGGAACGATGGCAGAGTATGTAGGCAAACCAGTGCTACGCTACGATGGAATTGGCCACGTAACCGCCCGAACCCGGTACGTGGACGACATCCAACTCCCCGGCATGCTCTACATCAAGGTGCTCACCAGCCCGGTGCACAAGGGCGTCATCCGCCATCTGGACACCTCGGCAGCGGAGCGGATGCCCGGCGTCGCCGGCGTGATCACGGCGAAGGATGTGCCAGGGAAGAATGCCTACGGGCTAATCCCCGACCAGCCCGTCTTCACCCCGGAGCACATCCGCTACAAGGGCGAGCGCATCGCAGCCGTGGCTGCCGTGGACGAAGACACCGCCATGGAGGCTCTTGAGAAGATCAAGATAGACATTGAGGAACAAGAGCCGGTGTTTGACCCGTTCAAGGCCATGGAGCCCGGCGCACCCCTGGTGCGGCCCGAGGGAAATGTCTGGGAGTTCAACAGCGGCAAGACCCGCAAAATCCGCTTCGGGGACGTGGAGAAAGGCTTCGCGGAAGCGGACGTCATCGTGGAGGGCACGTACACCACGGCCACCAACGACCACGCCCCGATGGAGCCCCAGGTTTCGGTGGCCTACATTGACGAGACCGACCGCCTGGCCATCTACACCGTGAGCCAGGACCTGTACTTCCACCTGGGCATGCTGACGGCCATCTTCAACCTGCCGATGAACAAAATCCGCTACATCGGCGGTACCGTCGGCGGCGGCTTTGGCTCCAAGAACGACATCCATTGCGACCACGTGGCGGGGCTTATGGCCCTCAAGATTCGCAAGCCCGTGAAGTATCGGCACACCCGCCGCGAGGAGACCGCCTACACCACCAAGCGCGGCCCCTGGACCTTCTACTTCAAGGACGGCGTCAAGAAAGACGGGCGCATCGTCGCCCGCTACGTCAAGACCGTCCACGACACGGGTGGCTACGCGGGCATGGGGCCTTACGTGGTGGACAAGAACTCCATCCTCGTCGCGGGGCCCTATGCCATCCCCAACATCTGGGTGGACGGCATCTGCGTCTTCACCAACAAGCCCCCGTGCAGTTCCATGCGCGGCTTTGGCATCATCAACGGAACGGCCGCAGACCAACTGCAGACGGCCCGGGTTGCCGAGGCCATCGGCAAGGACCCGTGGGAAGTGCACTTCATCAACGCATGGCGCGACGGGGACCTCGGGGCAACCCAGTTCAAGGTTGAAGCCGCCGGACTGATTGAGGCCATGAAGCGGGCCGCCGAACTGGCCGGCATTGAACTTCCGGCTCACCTGAAGGCCATGAGTTCGCGAGGGAGGTAGGAAGCATGAAAAAGCGAGGCATCGGCATTTCTGTTGGCACGCACCCGGCAGGGCTGAAGGGCGGCGGCGACCCCAGCCAGGCGCAGATTCGCCTCAAGCCAGACGGCACCTTTGACCTGTTGAACGGCGCGGTGGACATCGGCCAGGGATGCAAAACCATCCTGCGCCAACTGGCCGCCGACGAATTGGATGTCCCCCTGGAAAACATCACCCATCAGAACATTGACACCGACACCGGCCCCATGTGCACCGGCACTTTCGCCAGCCGCGTAACGTTCATGGACGGCAATGCCGTGCTGGCGGCGGCCGCAGACCTGAAACGGAAAATCCGCGAGTGGGCCGCCGAATACTTTGAGTGCAGCCCCGCCGACGTGGAGGTGGCCAACAACAAGGTGTTCGTCAGAGGCGTGCCGGAGAAATCGCTCACCATGGGCGAGGTGGGCGCTATGGTCAACTGGGGCGGCAAGTTCCTGGTCGGCACAGGCGCGTACACCCCCGGCCCGGGTCAGCAGTTTGACCCAGAAACCGGCAAGATGACCGCCATCGCCTCTCTGGCATTCGGCTGCTGTGTCGCCGAAGTAGAGGTGGACACCGAAACCGGCGTCGTGGACGTCCTAAAACTGGTCCAGGTCTTTGAGGTCGGCAAGGCAATGAACCGCCTGCTCTGCAAGGGCCAGAACAACGGCGGCGCCATGATGGGCATCGGCTTCGGCCTCACGGAGAACATCTGCCCTTACTACCCCAGCATGGACTTCGCCGTCCATGACCTGACCGACTACGTCATCACGACAGCCGCCGACATGCCGCCCGTAATGGTGGAGGACATCGTGGAAGTGCCACACCCGAATGGCCCCCGCGGCGCCAAAGGCTACAGCGAGATGACCGCAAGCCTGGCGGGCCCCGCCATCCTGAACGCCATCCACAACGCCATCGGCGTCTGGGTTACCGACTACCCGGCGACGCCCGAGCGCATTCTCAAAGCCCTGGAAGCCGCCCGCGCTTGACGCGCGCACGCCCCAATGGCACAATCCAGAGGACGGAGCCACAACCCGCTCCGTCCTCTGGCTCGTAACCATTCATCTCACAGGGAGGTCTGGACATGAACCTGAAGGGCAAGATCATTGACCTCAGTCAGGAAATCTACACCGGCATGCCCGTGTACCCCGGGCACGCCAAGACGGTGATCTGGGAGCACATGTCTCACGAGGAATCGGCCCGCATGATCGGCACCGGCTTCTCGTATCGCTCCAGTGGCATCATGATGTGCGACCATGGCCCCACCCACATTGACTCCGTGAGCCACCTGTCGCGGGACCCCGACGCGCCATCCGTGGACGAGATTCCTCTGGAGAATTGCGTTACGTCAGCCATCTGCATTGACGTGAGCGACGTGCCGCCGCAGACCCAGTTCGGCGCCGATAAGATCAAGGCCGAACTCAAACGCTGGAACCTGGAAATCCGCCCGGGCGATACGGTGCTCTTCTACACCGGCATCTACGACCGCTACTATGGCAAGCCGGAGTACGTAACGCATCAGCCCGGCCTCACGCGCGACGCCACCGAGTTCATCATTGACCAGGGCGCTGTCAACTTCGGCGTGGACAACACAAGCCCCGACATGTGGTTGGACAAGACCTATCCGTGCCACACGGTGTGCGCCGAGCGCCGCGTAACCCACATAGAGAACCTGTGCAACCTGGACAAACTTGTGGGTAAGCGGTTCACGTTCATCGCGCTGCCCCTGCGAATCCGAAAGGGCACCGGTTCGCCGGTGCGGGCCATCGCCATCCTTGACGAATAGGCGCGCAATGCACCCACATCAAACCGCGACCGTCCCAGCCCGTGGGGGTCGCGGTTTATGTTCTGTCTATCCGGTGTCGCCGACTCTTACCAGAGCACCATGGACTCCTCAAAGATCCGCGCCAGGTCTTTCTTCGTCAGCGGCCGCGGGCTTCCAACCAAAAGCCGCTGCTGCTTCCAGCCGCCCTCTACCATCTCGGGGATGTCAGCCTCCGTATAGCCCAGGGCCGCAAGCCCGTTGGGGCAATCCAGGTCGCGCATAAGTTGCGTGAACGCCGCGGGCAACGTCATCGCCGCGTCCATGACCGACATGCCCTCCGTGTTTACGCCGAGCAATTGGGCGATGCGCGCGTGGCGTTCCGGGCTGCTGGGCGCCGTGAAGCGAAAACTGGCCGGTGCCGTGAGTGCCGTCGCCAGGCCGTGGGGCACCATCGGGTGATCCACCGCATACCCTTCGGGCACCCAGTCGCGAATCATGCCGGCAATGGGATAGCCCAAGGCGTGCGGGATGTGCACCCCGGCTGTGCCGAACCCAATACCCGCAAACGACGCCGCCAGCGCCATGTACGTGCGGGCTTCCAGGTCATACCCGTTGTAGTACGCGCGCCTGAGGTACTTGCCCATCCACTCCAGCGCCTTCTCGCTCCAGATATCCGAAATCGGGTTCGCCCCGATGTACGCGGGCCGCTGGCCCGGATCGTGCGGCTTCGGCCTCACATTGTACGGCTTGATGGTGTACGACTCTGCCGCATGGGTGAACACGTCCAGACCCGCTGACGCCGTAACCGCAGGCGGCGTGGTCATGGTGTTCAGGGGATCCACAATCGCCATCGTTGGGCGATTGTATGCGTGCGACATGCCCGTTTTCACCCGCAGCGACACCACTTCCAGGGCGATGGTAGGCGTGGTCTCGCTGCCGGTACCCGCTGTCGTCGGAAGGGCCACCAGCGGCTTCAGTGGCCCGGGCACGGGCTTGCCCTTGCCGATGGGCTTGTTGATGTAGTCGTGAATGTCGGCAGGATAGGTGGTCAGCAAGTTGATAGCCTTCGCCGTGTCAATCGTGCTGCCCCCACCCAAAGCGACAATCGCATCAAAGGGCTTATCCCTAACCGCCTCCGCCGCTTTGGTGAACGACTCATCGGTAGGCTCCACATGCACATCGTCGTAGATCGCAACCGCCACGCCCTCGGACTCCAGGGCGTTCTTGACTCGGTCAATCAGCCCAAACTGCCAGAGTTGTTTATCGGCGACCAGGAGCACCCTCTTCGCGCCCAGGATTCGCACCTCGTAGCCGACCTCCTCCGTGGCGCCTGGGCCGAACTTCATCTTCGCCGTGCTCAAAGGAATGACCGTCTCCAATTCCACGCTCATCTCATCATCTCCTTATCTGGATATGCAAGTACAGGCGGAACTCACTCTCAAGGCCGCGGCACAAGCCCCAGGTAGCGGTTGGTCAGCCCCACCGCCTCCAACCGATCCCGCTGCATCTCCATGCACGCCCGTATCCCATCCACCGTCTCCGGTATCGTTACCGCCTCCTGCGGAATGTTGATCGCAAACATCACATCCTCCCCCGACTTCGCCACGCACTCCTCCCACACCCCAATCTCGTACATGTCCCCTCGCTTGTTCCCTAATTCCCGCGCATACTTGAAAAACGCCGTGTTGGAGTCAAACCCGTCCTCTATCCGCACCACACGCATCCTCGGGTGCGCGCGGAACGCCTCCAGCACCGCCTCCACGCTCACGCTCTTCTTCGGCGTCGCCACCACATTGATGATATGCCCATGCGTTACCGGC
>JACIWU010000064.1 GCA_014360805.1 Chloroflexota bacterium | reverse complement strand
CACCATTTGCACGCGTTCATATTCAGAAGGTGCCCATGCCCACGAACCGCCTGAGTTTTCCGACACGCACCTCACCCCTGTCCGCCCCTGAAGGGTCGCAACCGCGGGGCATTCCAGGCAACCTTGACGCCCGTATGTGGATGTGCTATGATGATGGCGGTTGAAAAACAGGCAAACCACCGTGCTGCACGACAGCGGAGGAGGACGCCATGTCCACGAAAAGGATACGGTTTATCCTGGCGGTTGTTCTTGTCCTTGTGGCGGGGCTTACCGCATGCACGCGGCCCAAACCCCCCGTGGCCGAGACGCCCGTCTCCACGGCGGCGGGCGTGCAACCGCGGGCAACGGTGCCGCCTGGCACGCCTGCCGTTGTGCCCACCGGCGCTACGGTCATCGCCGTTGGGCCGACGCCCACCTACGAGATGCCCACGTTGACACCATCGCCTGGGGCCACGGCCACACCTGCGCCCACCGCCGTCCCGATTACCCGGACGGCCACGCCCGCGCCTACCGCGACGCCTGTGCCCGTCCAGCACGTGGTCCAGTGGGGCGACACGGTGTACTCGCTGGCGCGGCGGTACGGCACGACGGTGGAGGCCATCGCTCAGGCCAACAACCTGCTGCCCAACTATCTCATCAAGGTCGGGCAGGTCCTGACAATTCCGGGCCAGCCGGTTTCTGCCGACGTGTACGTGGTGAAGCCCGGCGATACGCTGTATAGCATCGCGGCGCGGTACGGTGTCTCGTGGCAGACCCTGGCGTCGGTGAACCGCATCCTGAATCCGTCGCTTCTGCAGGTGGGCCAGCGGCTCATCATCCCGTCAGGGGCGACAACTCCGCCGCCGGGAGCCAAGACTCACGTGGTCAAGCCCGGCGAAACCCTGTACCGCATCGCGCTCATGTACGGCACGTCGGTGCAGGCCATCGCTCTGGCAAACAACTTGTCCAACGTGAACATCATCTACCCTGGCCAGCATTTGGTCATCCCGTAACGTGAAAACCGAACGCACACTCAGCAGCCGCCTCGTCTACGAAGGACGACTTGTCCGCCTGCGCGTGGACGAGGTGGCTTTGCGCAGCGGGCGGCGCACCACCCGCGAGGTTGTGGAAGCGCGGGGCGCGGTGGGCATTGTGGCGCTGGACGACGAGGGCCGGGTGCTCCTTGTGCGGCAGTTTCGCAGGCCCGCCGGGCGCGAACTGTGGGAGATACCGGCGGGGACGCTGGAATCGGGCGAGGCTCCCGTGGATTGTGCCCGCCGCGAACTGGCCGAGGAGACGGGCTTTCGCGCAGAGGAGTTCCGCCCGCTCGTCGGGTTCTACACGTCCCCAGGCTTCTGCGACGAGTGGCTCCATCTGTTTCTAGCCGTGGGCCTGTCGCCAGGCGAGCAGTCTCCCGAGGATGACGAGAGCATCCAGGTGGCGCGGATTCCCCTGGCCGAGGCCCTGAACATGGTTCGGGCCGGTGAAATCTGCGACGCCAAGACAATGGTGGGCTTACTCCTGGTGGCAGGAATCGTGCGTTGGCCGCCAGACGCTGATGCAGAGGAGAAAACATGAACCCCAAACGCAAATCCAATCTGGCCGGTGGCCTGGTGCTCATCCTGCTGGGCGCCTGGTTCCTGGCCGCGCAACTGGTGCCCGGCCTGGAGGCGCGCATCTTCGGCCCGGGCGGCTGGCCGCTGATCATCGTCAGCGTGGGCGTCATCCTGCTGCTCATCGGCCTGCTGACCGGCGTGCCCGAGATGGCCGTACCGGCGTGCATCGTCGGGGGCATCGGCGGCTTGCTGTACTGGCAGAACGCGACGGGCAACTGGGATTCTTGGGCCTACGCCTGGGCGCTCATCCCTGGGTTCGTGGGCCTGGGCACGCTGCTATCGGGCATCATCGCAGGCAAGCGCGGCGAGATTTCGGCGGGGGCCTGGCTCGTCTTCATCAGCCTCATCCTGTTCGCCGTGTTCGCGTCGTTCTTGGGCGGGCCGAACCTGCTTGGCGCGTACTGGCCCGTCCTGCTCATCGTGTTGGGGCTGGTCATTCTGGTGCGCGGCTTTGTCCGCCCGAGGAGGTGAGGATGCCAGAACCACGAACCTGGCGAATGCTTGATTCACGTGCGGTCGGGCTATTCGCGGGCGCGGAGCGTATGTAGGGCAGGGGCAACGTTTGAGGCACGAGGCGCACGCAGCGGCGTGAAAAACGCGAGTGCTTTTCGCGCCTTGCGCGGCTCTTCGCGATTCTCGTGTGCCAACAGCGTTTACCATCGGGCGGGAGGAAAATGACCGCAAATCTACGCGAGTCTGCATGAAGACCTGTAGGAGGGACGTGGCATGAAACGACTTGATGTTCGGTTGGTGTTCGGCGCGGTGCTGGTCCTGGCCGGATTGCTGTTCCTGCTGGACAATCTGGGGGTGCTCGCCGGCGCGGGGGACTTGTTCTGGGCGGCGCTGTTCGCTGTGGGGGGCGCGGCGTTCCTGTATCGGTACGCCACGGACCGCATGCACTGGTGGGCGCTTATCCCGGGGTTCACGCTGCTCGGGCTTGCGGCGGTCATCGCCCTGGAGGCGCTCCCCCTGGGCGACACGGGCGCCATCAGCGGCGGGATCTTCCTCGGCGCCATCGGCCTGGCCTTCTGGGCCATCTACCTGACGCGGCGCGACTTCTGGTGGGCGCTGATTCCGGGCGGGGTGCTGGTAACGCTGGGCGTGGTGGCGGCCCTGGCCGAAAAGGCGCAGGGCGAGGCCGTGGGCGGCATCTTCTTCCTGGGGCTGGCGGCGACTTTCGGCGGGCTTTACTTCCTGCCGACGCCGCAGGGGCGCCAGACCTGGGCGGCGATTCCGGCGGTCATCCTGGGCGCCATGGGGGTGTTCCTGCTTGTGGGCGCGGCGGTGAGCCTGTCGTACGTCCTGCCCGCGGCGCTCATCCTGGCGGGCCTTGTGCTCCTGTGGCGGGCGCTTGTCCCACGCGGGGGCGCGTAAGGAGGCGGACATGGAAGGCAAGCGGCTGACCCGAAGCGCCAAGAACCGCGTCATCGCCGGGGTGTGCGGGGGCCTGGGCGAGTACCTGGGGATTGACGCGGGCCTGGTGCGCGTCTTGTTCGTGCTGCTGGGCATCGGGCGCGGGGTCGGGGTGCTGGTGTATCTGCTGCTGTGGCTGCTGATCCCGCGCGAGGACATGGAGACCGCGGCGGCCACCGAGGCCACCATCCGCGCGGGCGCCGACGAGATGGCCGAACGCGCCCGCAACGCCGGCTCCGAGTTCCAGAAGGCCATGGCGAGCGATTCGCATCCACTGCCCGTCGCCATCGGCGTGGGGCTGATCATCCTGGGCGGGCTGGCCCTGCTGGAGACGCTCCACGTCTCGTGGCTCTGGTGGCTGACGTTTGACACGCTGTGGCCGGTCTTGCTGATTGCGGTGGGGCTGGTCCTTATCTTCCGCCGCCGATAGGCCGACGGAACCCTGGGGAGGAATTAGATCATGGAGGAGAAGCCGCGCCGAGGCGGACTGGTGTGGCCCGTCATTCTCATCGGGCTGGGGGTTGTGCTCTTGCTGAACAATCTAGGCGTCCTGCCGTGGGATGTGTGGGGGACGCTCCTTCGCATGTGGCCGGTGATCCTCATCGCCATCGGTCTGGACTTGGTCATCGGCCGACGGTCGGTGTGGGGTTCACTGCTGACGCTGGCGCTCATCCTGGCGTTGCTTGTGGGCGGGGTGTGGCTGGCGTCCACGTCCAGCGGCCCGGCCGTGGCGACGACGGAGACCGTGGCGTATCCGCTGGGCAACGCCGCACGGGCCGACGTGGAGATCGCGCAGGCGGTGGGCGATATGCGCGTGCGGGCGCTTCCGGCAGGGTCGGGGAATCTGGCCGAGGGGTCGTTGCAACTGGCGCGGGGCGAGACCGTGTCGCGCGCATTCAGCGGCGGCGAGGTCGCCCGCCTGTCCCTGTCCAGCGACAAGAAGCAATGGGGGCCGGCGGCGTTGGGGTGGAAGGACTCCCGCGCGTGGGACTTGGCCCTGACCCCTGACGTGCCCCTGACGCTGGAATTGGATTTGTCGGTGGGCAAGATGACCGCCGATCTGTCGGCGCTGGACGTGAGCGCGGCCGAGGTGAACCTGGCCGTCGGGGATGCGACGGTGAGGCTCCCGTCGGAGGGGCGCGCGGCGGTGAGTGTGTCGGTGGCCGTGGGCAACCTGGTGATTGAGATCCCGCGTGGGGTGGAGGCGCGCATCCGAGCGGGCGCGGCGCTGGCCGGTCGGTCGTTCCCTGCTGGCTACGTGCGCGATGGCGATACGTACACCTCGCCCGGCTATGCGACGGCCACGAACCGCGTGGAGGTGGAGGCCGACGTGGCCGTCGGCAATCTGACCGTGCGGGTGGCGCCGTAGCATGGTGCGGTGGCTGCCCGACGCTGAAGCATCGGGCTGAAGGGGCGAAGCCCTGCGGGCTATTCTCAGCCCCGAAGGGGGCTTGGCCCGTTCAGCGCGGGGGTTCAGCCCCCGCGCGAGCATGCGGCGATTCGCCCCCACCCGCGTGGAGCAAATTGGCAATTTGCTCTACATCCCCGCCCGCGTCAAAGAGGCGGGCGCGCGGCCGTGCGCCCACTGATCTCACCCCCTCAAATCCCCCTCTCCGCTCGCATAAAACACGTGCAACGCACCTCCGAGGTGCGTCGCACGTTGTGCTCCGCCCGCCCGACGCTGAAGCATCGGGCTGAAGGGGCAAAGCCCTGCGGGCTATTCTCAGCCCCGAAGGGGCTTCGCACCCCCAGCGCGGGGGGTTAGCCCCGCGCTTGTGGACATCCGCGCGGGCGCGGTTTTCGTGGCTTTCGCGCCCTTTCGTGCCCTTCGCGATCCAAACGCCCCTTACGCGCGAGGATCCGCCCCCTCGGACGACGCCAACCATCCGCGCGGCCGTGTACCCTCTGTCGCGCCACAGCGAGCCTTCTAGATGACCCCCAACTCCTTGCCCACCTTCGCGAAGATCTCCAGCCCCTTGTCCAGGTCGTCCTTCGTGTGCACGGCGGAGATCATCACGCGGATGCGAGCCTTGCCGCGCGGCACGGTGGGAAAGCCCAGCGCCATGGCGAACAGGCCGTTCTCAAACAGGCGGCGCGAGAACTCCTTGGCCAGCGGCGCTTCGCCCAGCATGACCGGCGTGATGGGCGTCGTGCTCACGCCGGTGTTGAACCCCAGCCGCTTCATCTCGGCCTTGAAGTAGCGCGTGTTCTCCCACAGGCGATCCACCAGTTCGGTGGACTCCTCCAGCACGTCCACGGCGGCGATGCACGCGGCCACGTCGGCGGGAGTTACGGCGCTGGAGAACAGGAATGGCCGCGCCTTCTGGCGCATGTAATCCACCACCCGCTGGCTCCCTGCCACCACGCCACCCACGACGCCGAAGGCCTTGGACAACGTGCCCACCTCCACATCCACCTTGCCGTGCAGGTGGAAGTGATCCACGATGCCACGTCCGCCCTTGCCGAGCACGCCTTCGCCATGCGCGTCATCCACCATCAGGATGAAGTTGTGGCGCTGGGCCACCTCGTAGAGTTTGTCCAGCGGAGCCACATCCCCGTCCATGGAGAAGACGCCGTCCGTAACGATGAGGGCGCGGCGGTAGGTCTTCGGCTCGGCGCGGATGACCTCCTCCAGCCCGTCGGGGTCGCAGTGGGGGTAGCGCACGATCTTCGCCCGCGACAGGCGGCACCCGTCAATGATGCTGGCGTGGTTCAGTTCGTCCGAGAAGATGACATCTTCGGGGCCGACCAGCGTGGGAATCGCCGCCAGGTTGGCGCAGAATCCCGACTGGAAGGACACGGCCGCCTCCACACCCTTGAACGCGGCCATGCGCTTCTCAAACTCCACGTGCAGGCTCATCGTGCCGGCGATGGAGCGCACGGCGGCCGGCCCCACGCCCCACTCGTCTATCGCCTTCTTGGCGGCCTCCTTGAGTTTCGGGTGGTTCGCGAACCCCAGGTAGTTGTTGACGCAGAAGTTCAGCACCTTGCGCCCGTCCACCACCGTCCACGCGCCCTGCGGCGAGCCAATGGTGCGGATGTGGATGTACAGCCCCTGCTCCTTCAGCGAAGCGGTTTCCTCGTCAATGAACGCAAATTTGTCAGTAGTCATCGGTGTACAATCACTCCTTTCGTCTGGCCATTAGCCCTTGGCCTCTAGCCAATGGCTAATGGCTATGGGCTATGGGCTATCGGCTACGGGTACATCACGATTTTGGCAGCCTGACGGTTGGCAGCCGTCATCAGGTCAAATCCCGTCTGGAACTCGTCCAGTTTGATCTTGTGCGTGATGACCGGCGAGGGGTCAAACCCGGCGCGGAACAGCCCTTGCATCTGCATCCACGATTGCCACAGTTGCCGCCCGTTGATCCCGTAGATGGTAATGCCCTTGAAGATGACGCTCTTGTTCAGGTCAATGGTGATGGGCTGCGACGGGATGCCGAAGGCCACCCACCGACCGCCCTTGCGCAGCACGGCCAGCGACTGATCCACCGCCGTCTGGTTGCCCGTCATCTCTATCGCCACGTCCACGCCCAGGCCGTGGGTGTCGTCCATGATGCGCTCCACCACGCCGCCGTCGGCCACGTTGATGGCGATGTCGGTGCCCATCTTCTGCCCGATGGCGATGCGGGCCGGATACTTGCCGACGTGGTAGATGCGGCTCGCGCCCGACGCCCGCGCCACGCCGATGGCAAACAGGCCGATGGGCCCGTCGCCGAAAATCGCCACCGACTTGCCCGTGATCGGCTCGCACAGCACGGCGTACACGGCATTGCCCAGCGGATCCTGGATGGATGCGATGGCCGGATCCAGGTCGGGGTCGTTCTTCCACGCCGAGGTCTCTGGCACGGCCACGTACTCGGCGTAGGAGCCGTTGGTGTCTACGCCGAAGATGACCAGGTTCTGGCAGATGTGCGGCTGGCCATTGCGGCAGACGTGGCATGTCCCGTCAAAGATGTGGGAATCGGCGGAGATGAAATCGCCGACCCGGAGCGACCGCACCTCGCTGCCCACCTCCACCACGTCGCCGCAGAACTCGTGGCCGATGGTGATGGGCGGCTTGATGCGGCTTTGCGACCAGGCGTCCCACTTGTAGATGTGAACGTCGGTGCCGCAGATAGAGGTGGCGCGGACTTTGACGAGGACTTCGTTGGGCCGGATGCGGGGGATGTCAATCTCGGTCATTTCCAGCCCTGGGCCGGGCCGGACCTTGCGCACGGCGCGCATCTTCTCAGCCATATGACTACTCTCCTTCGTGCAGTCTGTTGTTTGCGTCTTTGCAGGCTTTGGCGGCTTGTGCGAAGTATAACACCTTCCCAGGGGCGCGTCAAACGCAGCCCCGCCGCCCGCCCGCCCCAACGGAACACGTAGGGCGGCTTTCCATAGCCGCCGCGGGGTTCCCCCTCGCCCTGCCTTGCGGGGAGAGGGCCAGGGTGAGGGGCCTGCCCGCGCCCGCCCACCCCGCGCTTGACACCCCGCGCCTCGGGTGCTACAATCCGCTGCACACGTGTGGTGCGCCTGACATCCTGCATCGGAGCACTCGTCATGCAAAACGCTGTGAGCAAACGAACCGCCCTCATCGTCGTCGCCACGGGGTCGTTCCTCACCCCCTTCATGGGGTCCTCCATCAACGTGGCGCTGCCTTCCATCGGCAAGGCCCTGGTCATGAACGCGGTACTCCTGTCCTGGATCGCCATGGCCTACAGCCTGTCGTCGGCCATCTTCCTCGTGCCCTTCGGGCGCGCCGCCGACATCCACGGCCGCAAGAAAATCTTCCTATGGGGCGTGACCATCTTCGGCTTCTTCTCGCTGCTGTGCGGATCCGCCGCGTCAGGGACCATGCTCATCATCTTCCGAGTGCTGCAGGGCATCGGCGGGGCAATGGTCTTCGGCACGGGCATCGCCATCCTCACGTCGGTCTTCCCGCCCAACGAGCGCGGGCGCGCCCTGGGCATCAACGTGGCAGCGGTGTACCTGGGGCTGTCGCTGGGGCCTGTTATCGGGGGGCTGCTGACCCAGCACCTGGGCTGGCGAAGCGTGTTTTATGTCAACGTGCCGCTGTGCCTGTTCCTCGTGCCGTTCACCCTCGCCAACCTGAAGGGCGAATGGGCCGAGGCGCGCGGGGAGCCGTTTGACTGGGCCGGTTCGGCCATCTACGGCGCGGGGCTGGCCTCGCTGATGTACGGATTCTCGCGCCTGCCGGCGGGCCTGGGCGCGGTCCTGGTGGCGGCGGGGTTGGCGGGCATCGCCGCATTCGTCCTGTGGGAATCGCGCGCGACGCACCCCGTGCTGGACGTGAGCCTGTTCCGCCGGAGCCGCGTATTCGCCCTGTCCAACCTGGCCGCCCTCATCAACTACGCCGCCACCGCCGCCATCGGCTTCCTCCTCAGCCTGTACCTCCAGTACATCAAGGCGCTCACGCCCCAGGCGGCGGGCTTCGTCCTCATCGCCCAGCCGGCCATGCAGGCGCTGTTCTCGCCGCTGGCGGGCCGCCTGTCCGACCGCATTGAGCCGCGCATTGTGGCATCCACCGGCATGGCCCTCAACGTCATCGGCTTGATCCTGCTCACGCTGCTGAACGCGACGACGCCCCTGCCGTTCATCATCGGCAGTTTGTTGTTCCTGGGCCTGGGATTCGCCCTGTTCTCGTCGCCCAACACCAACGCCATCATGGGCTCCGTGGAGCGGCGCTTCTACGGCGTCGCATCGGCGACACAGGCCACCATGCGGCTCGTCGGCCAGATGTTCAGCATGGGCGTCGTGATGCTCATCATCAATCTCATCCTCGGGCCGGTGCAGATCTCGCCAGAGTACTACCCGCTGTTCCTTCGCGCCGCGCACACGGCGTTCGTTACCTTCGCCATCCTGTGCTTTGGCGGCGTCTTTGCGTCGCTGGCGCGGGGCAAGATGCGGTAATAGCCGGATCGGTTCCAGAGTCCGTTGGTCGCGCCATGGGCAAAGGTGCGACGCATTTTCCGAAGTGCGTCGCACCTTTGTCGCCTACACAGGATGGAGCCGAATCTAACGGCATCCCCGCATTGCACGCCGCGGCACACTGTGCTACAATACCCTCGCGCGGCGATCCTACGCCGCAACTACGAAAGGAGATCGGCGTGAACAAGAAACTGTACCCGATGGTTGCGCTCGTCGTTGCCGTTGTACTGCTGGCGGCCTGTGGCGGTGGCGGCGGCGCAGGCAAGCCCCCCGTGGCGATGCAGAAGTACGAGGCGAGCACCTTCACCATGGAGTACCCCACGGCCTGGCAGGAGAGCAGCCTGGACATGATGGGCATCAGCATGGCCTTCTTCTCTCCGCAGGCGATTGACACCTCGGACCCAGCCAACTTGGACCTCAACAAACTGGGGAACGACAACCCTATCGTCGTGCTGATGACCGTTCCGCAATCCTTGGCGGGCGCGATGGGGGTGGAGGACATTGACGCGGCCATGGCGGAGATGGACCTCACCCGCGAGCCGGATGTCAAGATCATCAAGCAAGGCGATACGACCATGGGCGGCGCGAAGGGGAAAATCTTCGTCGGCACGGGGACAGACCCCGACATCGGCAAGATGGGCGCGCACATCGTCATGGCGAAGCGGGACGACGGCACGGTGCTTATCTTCATGGGCGCGACGCCGGACAAAGACCTGGACGCGAACATGAAGATCTTTGAGTACATGCAGGCGGCGTTCAAGTTCAAGTAGAACCCCGCGGCTGGCATCGGGCGGGGACGTAGGGGGTTCTCACGGCATAGACCGGCGAGGACGCGGAGATTTCGGGGTATATCTCTGCGGTCTCCACTTGCTCCGCGGTGAGCGCACGGTTTACCCCGTTACCACAAACGGCACGTGCGGCGAGATGATGAACGGTCGCAGCAGCGTGAAGAGCGCCAGCGCCGCGCTCGCGCCGATCAGCAGGAGCGTCCATCGGTCGCGGCGGACGGCATAGGCGAGCACCAGCAGCGGAAACATCCCCGCGAACACCCGCCCTGCCGAGGCATACGCCGCCCAGATGTCGTAACTGGCGAAGAGCGCGAAAGCCGCATGGACGAACACGCCGCCCGTGTAGGCGTCGTAACCCCCGCGCATCCGCCACAGCGACACCGCCAGCGCGGCCAGGGTCAGCGCCATCACCGCCACGATGCTCCCCTGCCTGACCATCGTCCCCAGTCCCTGGCCGATGCTCGCGACCGCGTTGCCCAGCGCCGTCGCCATGCCCGCGCCAGGCACCACGATGTGCCTCGCCGACACCGCCAGCCCTCCCGCTCCCAGCCACACCTTGAGCGCCCCCTGCCATGCAAAAAAGGGCACCACCGACAGGCCCAGAATCGCCGCATCCCGCCACCGCTTTGCCAGCAGTTCCGCCGCCACGAGAGGCAACAGGAACAAGACGGCGCTTTCCCTGGTCAGGAGAGCCGCAGCCAGCAACGCGCTGGCCGCTGCCACGCGCCGCCTCTCCCAGCACAGCCACGCGCCCGCCGCGAACGCCAGCACCATCGGCAGCGCCAAATCCATCTGCACCGCCAGAATCTGGCCCGAGTTCAGCGCAAACAGCAGGCTCCACCAGGGGTTGAGTCCATGGCGGCGCAGCAAGCGGACGAAAACCGCCGTGCCCGTCGCCACGGCGAGCAGGTTGACGGCCACGAGCGCGTAGGGGATAGCGGCCTCCCGCCCCAGCGACAGCAGCGCCGCCGCCAGCGGGTACCCGATGCGCTGCACCCGCACCGCAGGCACCGACGGACGCTCGCCGCGCACCAGGCTCCGCGCAACGTGGTAGAAATGCTGGCCGTCGTATCCGATGCCCTGAAAGACAATGAGGCCATCGGGGAGCGACGCAGCGTCGTTGAGCGGGTTTGTCGCGCCCAGGCCGATGAGCGCCGAGACGTTGAAGCCGTAGGGCGCGAGGACAAGCGCCAGAAAGACAAGGTACGCGGCCACCGCCACGAGAGCAGGCGCGAACGCCTCAACCGTCTGGCGGCGACTCTCGGTCGGCACGGCATCCTCCCTCGCGGACGCTACGGCATCTGCAGGACATCTTCCACCCGATCCAGCGCCCAATCCAGGTCTTGCTCGGAGATGACCAGCGGCGGGGCCAGGCGGATCACGTGCTCATGCGTCTCCTTGGCCAGGACGCCGCGCTCTTTGAGCGCCTCGCAGAAGCGCCGCGCCCCGCCCGCCTGGCGCTTCAGGACGACGCCCACCATTAGCCCCTTGCCGCGCACCTGCTCCACGTGCGGGCTGCACACCTGCCGCAGGCGCGCCGTCATCCGCTCGCCCAGGGCCGCCGCCCGCTCGGGCAGGCGCTCGTCCACGATGACGCGCAGCGCCTCCCGCGCCACCGCGCACGCCAGCGGGTTGCCGCCAAACGTGGAGCCATGGTCGCCTGGCGCGAATACGCCCAGCACCTCGCGCGAGGCCAGCACCGCCGAGACCGGATACAGCCCGCCCGACAGCGCCTTGCCCAGCGTAACCACGTCGGGGCGTACGCCCTCGTGGTCGCACGCCAGCATCTTGCCCGTGCGCCCCATGCCGGTCTGAATCTCGTCCGCGATCATCAGCACGCGGTGCCGCGTGCAAATCTCCCGCACCGCGCGGAGATACCCAGCGGGTGGCACCACCACGCCGGCCTCACCCTGGATCGGCTCAAAAAGAAAGGCTGCCGTGCGAGGTGTGATGGCCCGCTCCAGTTCGTCGGCGTCACCGAACGCAATGAGTTTGAACCCTGGGGTGTACGGGCCAAACCCGTCGCGGTACTGCTCCTCGCTGGAGAAACTGATGATGGTAGTCGTGCGCCCGTGGAAGTTGCCCGTGCACGCGATGATCTCGGCCTGCTCATCGGCGACGCCCTTCACCTTGTACGCCCACTTGCGCGCCGCCTTGATGGCCGTCTCCACCGCCTCCACGCCGGTGTTCATCGGGAGCATCATCTCGTAGCCAAAAAGTTCGCACAGTTCCTTCGCAAGCAGGGGCAACTGGTCGTTGCGGAAGGCGCGCGAGGTCAGCGTTACCTTCTGCGCCTGCTCCACCAGCGCCCGCACGATGCGCGGGTGGCAGTGGCCCTGGTTCACGGCCGAATACGCCGACAGGAAGTCCAGGTACCTGCGGCCCTCCACGTCCCACACCGCTGCGCCTTCCGCGCGGGCGATGACCACGTCCAGCGGCTTGTAGTTGTGGGCGTTGTATCGCTCCTCCAGGGCGATGTAGTCCTCGGTTCGCATGGTCTGCATCCGTTCACTCCTTTGTGAGCATCTGGCACGACAGCGCCAATGCGGCCTGTGCCGTGGAACACCCATACTACCACGAAGCACGCGGGCCGCCAAAAGCGCCGCACGCTCAGTGCTGGGGATTCCGCAGGTGCTCCACCAGCGCGTCGGCCGCGCGCTCATACGGGCTGAAGAAGTGGATGGTGGGCTTCGCGGCCACATCCATCAGCGCCGCCAGTTCGTTTCGGTACAGCCGTATCCAAATCTCGGCTTCCGGATTCAGGTTATGCGCCTTGAACCCCGCCTCCAGATTCAGCGCGTCATTGCCCGAAGCCAAAATGACGAGCGCGGCCTCTCGGCAGTGGGCAGCCTCCAGCGTCGCCAGCGCGGTCATGTCGGCCTGAAGATAGCACACGTTTGGCGCAGCGACGCCGATTTCCGGCAGCATATCGGGCTTCACGTCCACCAGAACGATGGGCGCATCGGGGTTCACCGCGAGCAGTTTGCGACACATCGCACGCCCCAGTTCGCCGACGCCGCAGATGATGGTATGTCCGGAGAATGTTCTCGCAACCAACCGATCCCACTCCTCTCGGTATTCATCGCGCCGCACATAGACGGCGACCACGCGCAAGGCCCCCTCGCCCAGAATGAGAATGGTCAGCGCGGGGACAACGAACGTCAGCGCGTCGGGCAGCCACCCGTCCCCTGGCTCCACCACCGCCTCAAGATAGGCCATGTGAAACGCGCGCACGATGAGATCCAGCAGGCTTTCGTGCGGATAGGAACCGGCCAGGCGCATCAGGACCGCCGCGCCAACCAGGAGCGCCGCAAACAGCGCCAGGTTGCCCGACACGGCGCGGATGACGATCCGCAAGTCTCGCCAGATGGCTCTCAGCCTTCTCATGCGCCTTGGCGACCCAACTCCGAGGTGCAGAACGGGCAACGCGTCGCCTTGAGCGGAATCTTGGACAGGCAGAACGGGCACTCCTTCGTCGTCGGCTCGGCGGGCGCGGGCTGACGCCTCATGCGGTTGATGGCGCGCACCACCAGGAAGATGGCAAAGGCCACGATGATGAAGTCAATCACGGTGTTGAGAAACGCGCCGTAGTTGATGGTGGCTGCGCCCGCGGCCTTGGCCTCGGCCAGCGAAGCATACGAGCCGCCCGACAGGTTCAAGTACAGGTCGCCGAAATCCACGCCCCCCAGCAGCAACCCGATGGGCGGCATGAGGATGTCGTTCACCAGCGACGTAATGATCTTCCCGAAGGCCGCGCCGATGATGATGCCCACCGCCATGTCCACCACGTTGCCCCGCATCGCGAATTCCTTGAACTCTCTGAGCA
This sequence comes from Chloroflexota bacterium, assembly GCA_014360805.1. Taxonomy (NCBI): domain Bacteria; kingdom Bacillati; phylum Chloroflexota; species Chloroflexota bacterium. Next base: position 3,810 of record JACIWU010000064.1, on the reverse strand, counting down.
TACTGCCACCTCCCCCTTTTCGTTTGCGCGCAGAAGCGCCGACGCAGCGCAATTGTAGCCGGGTCCCGCGCGGCGTCAAGGGGGATGGCGGGGACGACTCGGTTCCGGATAGTGGCCGTCGCGGCATGGGTACAGGTGCGACGCACTTCCGGAAGTGCCTCACGCCTTGCACCACACGAATAGAACCGAGCCGCGGCGACAATCTTGCGCGTGGCAGCAACTCTGCTATACTGGCCCTGAATTCGGGCAACCGCGGTACTCTCGGTACGATGCGCCCGTCAGAGGCGGCCTGTGGGCACACTCTTCTGGATAGCGATCGGCTTCCTGTCGGGTTCCATTCCTTTCTCCGTTTGGATCGGCCGTCTCCTGCTGCGCGCTGACATCCGCCGCTACGGCGACGGAAACCCAGGCGCGGCCAACGCCTGGCGCGCCGGCGGCTGGCCCGTGGGCCTACTGGCGGTCCTGCTGGACTACCTCAAGGGCGCAGTCCCTGTGGGCTTCGCCCATTTCCGTCTGGGCATGGACGGCCCCGCGCTGGTCGCCGTGGCGCTCGCGCCGGTTCTGGGACATGCCTTCTCGCCCTTCCTGCGCTTCCGCGGGGGAAAGGCAGTGGCCGTAACCTTTGGCATCTGGACGGGGCTTACCGTGGGCGAAGTGCCCATCATCCTCGGCGTGCTGCTGGGCGTGTTCTACTTCACGATCGCGGTGGACGCCTGGTCGGCCATGCTGGGGATGGCAGGCTTGCTGGCACACCTCCTGCTGCGCGGGCATCCGCCTGGGCTCCTGGCAGTCTGGGCCGGCAACACCGCCATCATGGTCTGGAAGCACCGCGCAGACCTTCGGCAGTCCATTCGGTTCCGGCCCTGGCTGCTACGGCGGCTGCGAGGCTCGCAATGAACGGGTTCTGGTCCCAGCACCAGTACAGCCTGACGGTTTTCCTGGCCATCATCCTGCTGAACGCGCTGGGCAACCTGTGGGCCCTGCGCAAGATCGGCAAATACCCCCTGATCGGGGCGGCCCCGCGGGTCTCCATCCTCGTCCCCGCCCGCAACGAGGAGCACAACATCGGCCCGTGCGTCCGCGACCTCCTGGCGCAGGACTACCCCGACTTTGAGGTGCTGGTCCTGGACGACGAGTCCACCGACGGGACGCTGGCTCGCCTGCAGGCGTTGGCAGCCGAGTCCCCACGGCTTCGCGTGCTCAAGGGCGAACCGCGCCCCGACGGCTGGATCGGAAAGCACTGGGCCTGCGCCCAACTGGCGCAGGCCGCCGAGGGGACGCTCCTCCTGTTCACCGACGCCGACACCCGCCATCATCCAAGCGCGCTACGCGAGACCGTGGCCACGATGTTGGCCACCGGCGCCGATCTGCTCTCGGTGTTCCCGCAAGAGCAGGCGGTTACCTGGGGCGAGCGGCTCGTGGTGCCGGTCATGTACTGGAGCATCCACTCGTACCTCTCGGTCCCCTTGGCGCACAGTCGGCTCGCGCCCGATCTTTCGGTGGCGATAGGCCAGTACATGCTGTTCCGACGCGCAGCCTACGAGGCCATCGGCGGGCACGCCGCCATCCGCGAAAATGTGGTGGACGACCTGGCCCTCGCCGCGCGAGTCAAGGCGGCTGGCCTGCGGCTGCGGCTCGCGGATGGGACGGACCGCGTTCAATGTCGAATGTACCGCAACTTCCGCGAAGCCTGGACTGGCTTCAGCAAGAACCTGTACGCCGCGTTCCGCTACAACGCGGCTCTGCTCCTGTTCGTCTGGACCTACCTGCTGGTGTTGGCGTGGGAGCCCATCCTCGTGCTGGTGGCCGCGGGCCTTGGCGTGCTGCCCCCCGCATTCGCCCCTGGCCCTGCGATGATCGTCGTGGCCGAGATGCTCGCCACCTGGGCCATCGCGTGCGCCCGCTTCAAGTTCCCCCTGTACGTGGCCCTGCTCTACCCTGTGTCCATCCCCATCGCGTTCGCCATCGCCGTCCGATCGCTGGTGCTGGCGCGCCGAGGCGGCGCCGAGTGGAAGGGGCGCAGGGTTACTCGGGCGACTGGCGGCGGGTAGCGCCTCCGCGCCTGCCGTACCCGCAAGCGCAAAAGAAAGCCCCGCTTCCACAGCGGGGCCTCCTTGCTATTCAGTTGTAGAAGTGGGTTTCCGAGTGTCGCGACCTACAGGTTGGAGATGATCGTGCTGAACACGTTGCCGACCGCCGGGCCAAGCAGCAACAGCACAGCGATCACGACCACGGCCACCAGCACGAGAATCAGAGCGTACTCAACCAACCCCTGGCCTTTCTCCCGCGGCAAGTAGAACATCTTGACATCTCCTTTCAAACTAAATTGTGGATACTCCGATAATCTACCGCCATTATAAGAGCATATACCGGCCCCTGCAATAGGAATAAGGTACTACGGCCAGGTATCGGTTCCAGCGTCTGTTGGTCGCGCCACGAGCATAGATGCAACGCACTTTTCGGAAGTGCGCCGCGCCTACCGCATCGCCGATGAGATCGTTGCGGGCTACATGCCTGTCTTTGAGGAGATTGACGTCGCCATAGACCAACTGGAAGATCAGGTGCTGGCAGGGTCGCTGCGCACGGCCACGCTGGAGCGGCTCCTGGCCCTCAAGAGGGCGCTCCTCAACCTGCGACGCATCATCGCGCCCCAGCGCGAGGTGCTCAACAAACTGGCCCGCGACGACTACGAGGTGGTAGATGCCCGCGGCCGCCTCTACTTCCGCGACGTGTACGACCACCTGGTGCGCCTGCACGACATCAACGAATCCATGCGCGACCTGGTTACCGGCGTGCTGGACACCTACCTGTCCGTCGTCAACAATCGCCTGACCGACGTGATGAAAACCCTGACACTCATCACCACGTTGTTCATGCCCATCTCGTTCATCGCCAGTTTCTTCGGCATGAACTTTTTCGGGCCCGTCGCCACCGGTCTTGCCCCCTGGACGAACAACCCGGCATTCCTCCTGACCCTTGCGCTTATGGTGCTCCTGCCCGCTGCGATGTACGTGTGGATGCGCAGGCGACTGCTCGGCTAGGCGGCGCGTCGTCGCGCATCACGCCCTGGGCGCCACGCCCTGCGCCGCCAGCAGATCCAGCAGGATGCGGACAGTGCCCACGACAATCGGCTCGCACCGCTTGTCCTTGTCCGGAAGGCCGTCGCGGATGGCCTGGCATTGGGTGTGTCCGGCCAGCGCGCGAAAACGCTCCCGAAACTCGCGGCCCAGCGTCTGTACCGCCTCGTCGTTCTCCGAGATGGAGACCCGGCCAAGCAGCGCGCCCATCATCATCAGCCCGCCGCTGAGCAGCCCGCACATTTCCTGATACGAGCACCCCGCGCCGCCGGCCAGCGGACACGCAGCGCGGATGAGAATCTCGGGCGCCTTGCCGAAGTAGTAATCGCCGACGGCGATCACAATCGTCTCGGATCAGTGATGGCACGAGAGGAAAACCTGTCGCGCATGTTCCACCACGGCGTCTGCATTGTTCGTCATTTTGCCTCCCGAAGTCTGCCTTGTGAGAGAACGCAGGATGGATACAGTATACCGCAGCCGCCGGGTATTGCCAAAGCGCTGCCCGTACCCTCGCCCCGCTCGCGGGGAGAGGGCTAGGGTGAGGGGTGCAGTCCCCTCGCCCCGCCTCGCGGGGAGCGGGCCAGGGTGAGGGGCCGCCAATCCCCTCGCCCCGCTCGCGGTTCAGGGGCGGACAGGCAGGGGGAGGGGATCTTTTCAGAAAGCAAATAATGTGGCATGATGTCCCCCACAACCCCACACAAGGCGAAAGGAGACATCATGCCACGGACTGAAG
>JACIWU010000063.1 GCA_014360805.1 Chloroflexota bacterium | reverse complement strand
GGTGCCTCTTGACCCTCCAGTCCCCGCTGCAAAAGGTTGGCAATCATTTGCTTGATCTGGTCACTTGGTGCTATTCTTCTCATGGCGTGAGGTCCTTTCTGCCCGTCAGGGCTTGGTGTGTTGAGCACCACCATTGTACCTCACGCCGCTTTCTTTTTACAGGAGTATACGGACATTATCGAACTGTTTCCAATCCTGAAAGAGCGTTTCCATGATCTGGCCTACAAACTCAGTGGCGGCGAACAGCAGATGCTGGCCATCGCCCGCGCCCTTATGCTGAATCCACTCTTGTTGATGTTGGATGAGCCATCACTGGGGCTGGCCCCAAAGTACGCCGCCCTTGTGTTTGACAAGATTCGGGAATTGAACAACGCAGGCACCACCATGCTGCTCGTGGAGCAACAGGCAAAGCGGGCATTGCGCATCGCCAGCAGGGGATATGTGCTTGTATTGGGCGAGACCAAGCTGACCGACACGGGCCAGAATCTCCTGGACAATGAAGAAGTCCAAGCATTGTACATAGGCGCCACTGCCATGAGCGATAGGTTTGCAAAACCGTACAAAGCCCACGGCACGCGATTGTGAGTCCCCCTGTATCGTCATGAGCGCGCGGGCCTTGTGCCTGCCGGCGGAGGCTTTTCGTTCTGATCAGAGCGACTTCGTGAGATGTCCCGAAGCGCTTTGAGCAGTCATTGAGGTTAAGCCAGATGAAGACACCGATACCGTATCTGAACCCGCCTAGCGTAACCGTCTCGGTATCCATGAACGACGAACATGAGGTGCGTTTTCTCCAGATTTTGAGAGGCATTGCCGATCTGGAACAGGCCGACGCGGCGCTGGTCGGGTTCCCCTTTGACGGAGGCACCGTGGGGGGACGCGCGGGCAGCAGGCATGCCCCCAGGGAAATTCGGCTGGCGTTCACCGCATCGCGCACCTACGACCCGCACCTAGACGTGGAACTCAGCGATTCCCTGACGGTCGTGGATGCGGGCGACATCGCCGTTGTGTATACCAATGTGCAACGCACTCTTGAGCAGGGGCAGATGGCCATAGCGCGCCTCCTCCAGAATAAGGCCGTACCGATCATCATAGGGGGCGACCACCTGATCACCTACCCGTGTCTGCGGGCTTTGATGGAGACGACACCCGGACGCATAGGGGTAATCAACTTTGACTCGCATTTTGACGTTCGCGTCTCCTCTGGTGGCGAAATCTCTAGCGGTACACCATTCCGCATGGCAATGGAGCGATCCGGAGGCAAATTCAGCCCACGCAACTTCGTTGAGATAGGCCCCCACGGATTCCATACCCAGCGCGTCTACCGACGATACCTGGATGAACAGGGCTGCCTTCTGTTCACGTCGCATGATGTGCACCGAAGGGGCATACACGATGTGCTTGAGCAAGTGATTGCCCGAGCGACAGACGGCGTGGATGCCCTGTACGTATCGGTGGATATTGATGTGTTGGATATGGCCTGGGCCCCAGGCACAAACAATCCGACCCCGGGCGGACTCACCGCGCTGCAGATTCTGGAAGCAGTCGCCGTGTTGGGAAGACATCCTCTCACGCGTGCCTTTGACCTTGTGGAGATTTCGCCGCCTTTGGACGTGGCGAATACGACCGTGATCATGGGACGTGAGATTGTGATGAACTTCCTCGGTGGCCTGGCCCTTCGGAAGCAGGTGGGTTATGCAGCAAGTTGACCTAATCATCGCTGAGGTCGTCGGGAATGCCCTTCAGTCTGTAGCCGAAGAGTCTAGCGTTGCATTGATTCGCTCGGCCTATTCCACGAACATAAAGGAGAGGCGCGACTGTTCCAGTGCCCTCTTCGGCCCCGATGGGGGCCTGGTGGCCCTTGCCGAGAATATTCCCATTCATCTCGGTTCCATGCAGGGACTGGTGTCCGAGATCGCGGGGCGAGCAAGGGAGTGGAATCTGCAGCCGGGGGATGTCATAATCGCCAATGACCCCTACCGGGGAGGCGGTTCCCATCTCCCCGATGTTACCGTAGTACAGCCCGTCTTCTACGAAGGTAGGCTTGTGGCCTACGCCAGTAATATCGCTCACTGGTCCGACGTCGGCGGCCGGACGCCCGGCGTCGGAACGGCGGGCGATTCTACCGAGGTGCTGCAGGAGGGGCTGCGGATTCCGCCGACGCGCATAGTTGCTGGTGGCGAGATGCGGGCCGAGATTCTGGACCTGTTGCTCCTTAACATGAGGAGCCGAGAGGAACGTGCCGGCGACCTGCGTGCGCAGATTGCGGCGCTGCATTTGGCCGAACGACGACTGCTGGAGTTGTTCCAGAAACATGGTAGAGATACGGTGATGAGTTGCATCAAAGAGCTGTGGGACTATAGTGAGCGGCGGCTGCGCAGCGCACTGAGGAACATTCCCGAAGGGACCTATCGCTTCACAGACTTTATGGATGACGATGGTATCACCCCAGAGCCGCTTCCCGTACAGGTGGCTGTTTCTGTGTTCCACGGGGCCAATCCGTCTATCCACTTTGACTTCAGCGGGACGGCCCCTCAGGTGCGAGGGGGGATCAACATGGTGTGGGCGGCGCTGGTGGCGACGGTATACTACGCTGTCAAGGCCGTCGTCGCGCCAGACGTGCCTCCTAACGCAGGGTTTCAACGGGCCATCCGCATCCATGCGCCCGAGCGCACGCTTGTGAATGCCTCGGAGCCTGCAGCGGTCGGAGGGCGAACAGACACTTGCCAGCGCGTGGTGGATGCGATCATGGGCGCACTGAGCCAGGCGGTTCCAGAGCGGATCGTCGCTGCGTCCAACGGGGCTACGACGGCCATTATTTTCGGCGGGACGGAGGCATTGACGGGGCAGGAATTCGTGTATGTAGAAGCGCTAGGTGGTGGCATGGGTGCGGGACTACATCACGACGGCTGGGACGGCGTACAGGTTCACATTACCAACACGTCCAATCTGCCTATAGAGGCGATGGAGATGGAGTATCCGCTCCGCGTGCTTCGCTATGGTTTGGTGCCCGACTCCGGTGGTCCTGGGAGGCGTCGCGGCGGTCTGGCAATCCGTAAGGACATCCAGGCGCTGAGGCCAGTGCTCTTCTCCGCGCACTCGGACCGACATAGGCTGCGACCTTGGGGCATTGCAGGCGGTATGCCAGGGGGCTGTGGCCGCTTTATTCTAAACCCAGACACGCCGACTGAACGGCCCATTCCGTCCAAAACCTCCAACGTGTTGGTGAAGCAGGGCGATGTAGTCAGCGCTCAGACCGCAGGTGGCGGGGGATTCGGCCCGCCGGTGGAACGCGAGCCAGAGCGCGTAGCCCGCGACTACGCCATAGGCAAAATTAGCGCTGTAAGTGCCCGCGAGCACTACGGCGTCGTCCTTGGCGCGCACGGCGATGTCAACATTGCCGACACCGAGCGACTTCGTAGTGAGATGCGTGGCAAGGGGGCTTGAGCAATGCGGGCGGCCGTTGACGTGGGTGGCACCTTCACCGATGTGTTGGTCTACGATGAGAAAAGTCGCACGCTTTGGTCTGCCAAAGTGCCATCGGACCCTTGGCGCCCGGCGGATCCGTTCCTACGGGGGCTTCAGCGGGCGCTGGACAGCGCAGGCGTCGGTATTGACCAGGTAGAGCAGATTGCTCACGGGACGACGGTGGTAACGAACGCGCTACTGGAAGGGAAGGTGGCCAAGGTAGGTTTACTTGTTACCGAGGGTTTCCGTGATCTGTTGGAGATCGGCCGCCAGCAGCGCCCATACTTGTACGACCTCGTTCAGGGCCGGCCTCCTCCGCTGGTACCCCGCAACTTCGTGAGGGAGGTACGCGAACGGGTGGATGCCAGCGGTAATATTGTGATTCCCCTTGACGAGGAGCAGGCCGTCTCTCAAATTCGGGCGCTGGTGGAAAGCGGGATTGACAGTCTCGCCGTGGTGCTGCTGTTTTCATTCCGCAACCCGGAGCACGAGGCGAGGCTGGAATCGCTGGCCCGTCGCATCGCGCCCGACCGGCCTATCTTCCTGTCCAGCAAGGTGTTGCCTGAATTTCGCGAATATGAGCGGGCAAGCACGACCGTTATTGCGGCTGCGGTAGCTCCCAAGGTTACCTCCTACCTAGATGACATCCAGCGGCAACTGCGAAGCAAGGGCTGGGAGCGCGACGGGCTTGTGATCATGCATTCCAGCGGGGGATCGCTCCCGCCAGAAGAGGCCGTGGTACGCCCCCATACGCTCGTGGAGTCAGGTCCCGCGGCGGGGATGATTGCCGCATCCCAAGTGGCGAGGATTCTGGGCCTGCGACGTGCCATCGGCTTTGATATGGGGGGAACAACTGCCAAAGCAGGTTTGCTTCTTGATGGTCAGCCACGATTTGCGACGGAGTATGAAGTGGGTGGGGAGGTGCACCATGGAGGGCGCGTCCGCGGGAGCGGCTATCCGGTGCGCTTCCCCATGATTGACGTAGCAGAGTGTGGCGCAGGGGCAGGTAGCATTGCCTGGATTGATGCTGGCGGACACCTGAAGGTGGGGCCAAAGAGCGCAGGCGCAGATCCGGGCCCGGCATGTTACGGCAAGGGGGGCGATAATCCTACGGTTACCGATGCGCACCTGATCCTCGGACGGCTAGACCCTAACCTATTCCTCGGTGGAGAGATGCCCCTGCAACTAGAACTGGCCGAGCGGGCGATACGCCAGCGTGTCGCGGAACCCCTGGGACTCTCGGTAGAGCAGGCAGCCCAGGGTATCCTCTCCATCGCCAATGCAACGATGATCCGGATTCTGCGAGTGGTGTCGGTAGCGCGTGGCCACGACCCGCGCGATTTCACCCTGATTGCCTACGGTGGGGCAGGGCCACTGCACGCGACAGACCTTGCCGAAGAGATGGGTATCCAGATGGTGATCGTGCCGGTGCTGCCCGGGCTGTTCTCGGCACTGGGTTTGCTGTATGCCGACATGAGCGCCGACTTCGTGGCGACAATTATGCGCCCCCTCGTCACGGAGGCCCTGGGTGTGATAAATGAAACGTGCAATGATCTCATGGCTGCGGCCGAAACTTGGTTCGCCCGCGTAGATGCTGAGCCGTCTGACCGCACGGTGATGCTGTCGGCGGACCTACGCTACCAGCGTCAAAACTACGAACTCAATGTTGGATTGCCTCGCCATCCTCTGTCTCAGGCAGATGTGGCGAGCATCATCCAGCGATTCCACGAGGTGCATTCGGCAACCTATGGGCACAGCAGTCCGGGTGAGACGATTCAGGTGGTCAACCTGCGGGTACGGGCGGTGAGGCAGATGGCAAAACCGGAGCCTCAACCGCTCGCGCCAGCCCGTGAACCTGCCGGTGCAGCGCCTCGTAGAAGGGGTTCACTGTGGTTTGGGGGTCAACTGTTGGAGTGCGACGAGGTCAGTCGGGCAGATCTTCAACCTGGCGATGAGATAGAAGGTCCGGCCGTCGTGAGGGAAGATGGGTCTACTACCGTGGTCAACCCCGGCTGGCGTTTGACAGTGGACATGAGCGGGAACTTGTTGCTCCAATGGCATGCCGCACGTGGAAAGGTCAGAAGCCATAGTTAGCGCCGCCCTGTCATCGTGCGTTGCAGTTGCCTTGCGCGCATGTCAATCCGGGCCGCCGAGCCCCCAATTGCTCACGGCTAGCCGCCTGTGTCATGTGCTGTGGGCTTCTCATCCCGTTCGCTAGCGGCCAGCATCCCCAGCGTCCCGCCTTCGGGTCGTGGGTCTGCGACGCCCGGAATCCTCAGGTTGACGCCTGGCTTCGCCCGCTGTGGATGTCGCCGTAAAGCGGATGTTCTTCTGTATCATTGCGCGCGAAGCGCAGCCATTCCTGTGCGGGCGGGAGATTGCTTCGCTTCGCGTCCTGTCGCTGGTCTTTCTTGCCAAGAACCACGCGTAAGGAAGGTGAGGAAACGGTCGGGCGGACTACCGGGCGCCCTGGCCGACTGTTAGCCAGCAATACTCATGGCGCTGCATCTCCAGACGCCAGGGTTCGGCAGCGATGGCGTGCCGTTGTTCGCCGGTGAACATGTCTACAAGCACCGCGCCCGCATGGTCGCTCAGGTTGAGGCTGGCGCTCTGTGGCCGGGCCGATAGATTGTGGAGGACGAGGGCTTCCTCCCTTTCGGGGAGCCGTCGCAGGTATGCCAGGACCGCGGGATTGCCCGTCTGTAGGAAGCGGAGGTCGCCACGCCCAAACACGGGGTGGGCCTTGCGAACGCGAATCATTTCCCGCAGCCGATTGAGCAAGGAATCGGCACGGGCCATCTGGGCCTCAACGTTGACGGTACGATACCCGTAGATGTCGTCGTCAATGACGGGGCAGTAGAGCCGCGTCGGGGCGGCTGTGGAGAACCCCGCGTTCGCCGCGGCTGACCACTGCATCGGGGTACGCAGGCCGGTGCGATCTTCCAGCCAGATGTTGTCTCCCATGCCGATTTCGTCGCCGTAGTAGAGCACCGGCGACCCGGGGAGCGTGAACAGCAACGAGTAGGCCAGTTCAATCCGACGTCGGTCGTTGCCCAGCAAAGGCGCCAGCCTGCGGCGAATCCCCAGATTCAGCCGCATGCGAGGTTCAGGTGCGTAGAAATCCCACAGGAATTGCCGCTCCTCTTCCGTAACCATCTCCAATGTCAGTTCATCGTGGCAGCGCAGGAACGTGGCCCACTGACACAGTTTGGGGATGGGCGGAGTGCGGGCAAGGATGGATTCTATGGGCTCCCGATCTTCGCGGGCCAGGGCGATGAAGATGCGGGGCATCAGCGGGAAGTGGAAATTCATGTGGAATTCGTCGCCGTCTCCCATGTAGGCGCGCGCATCCTCGGGCCACTGGTTCGCTTCCGAGAGCAGCAAGGCGCCCGGTGCGTGCGCGTCCACAAAGGCACGCAAGCGTTTCAGGTAGGCATGGGTTTCGGGCAGGTTCTCGCAGTTGGTCCCCTCACGTTCAAACAAATATGGCACCGCGTCTACGCGAAAGCCATCCACGCCCATGTCCAGCCAGAACCGTACCACGTTCAGCATCTCCTGTTGGACCGATGGGTTGTTGTAGTTCAGGTCTGGTTGGTGGTGGAAGAACCGGTGCCAATAGTAGGCGCCGCGGAGCGAATCCCATGTCCAGTTGGATTTTTCGGAGTCCAGGAAGATGATGCGAGCATCGCGGTAACGCTGGTCGGTGGTGCTCCAGACATACCAGTCTCGGTAGCGCGCGTGCTCGGGGTGTCTGGGGTTGCGGGAAGCCTGGAACCAGGGGTGCTGGTCGGACGTGTGATTGGGTATGAGGTCGGTGATGACGCGAAGGCCGCGTCGGTGCGCTTCGTCCAGGAGTGCGCGGAAATCGTCCAGCGTGCCGTAGTCGGGGTGGATGGCGTGGTAGTCGGTTACATCGTATCCCTGGTCTCGCAGGGGGGATGGATAAATGGGCAGGAGCCAAATGCAATCCACGCCCAGGTCCTGGATGTAGTCCAGTTTGGCCATCAGGCCCCGGAGGTCGCCGATTCCGTCGCCATTACCGTCGGCGAAGGCGCGGACGAAGACCTCATAGAAGATTGCATCCTTGTACCAGTCGTATCTCATAGTGGCCTTTCTGTGGCTGGTGCCAGGCGTGTGTTGGACAGGATCGGCCGGGGCAGGATTACCCCTTTACTGCGCCCGCGAGCAAGCCGCGGATGAAGTAGCGTTGGAATGCCAGGAAGACGATCATGGGCACGATCATGGATAGGAAGGCCGCTGCGGTCAAGAGATGCCAGTTGCCCCCTCGCGGGTCAATCAAGTTGGTGATCTGATAGGTGAGCACGGGGTTGCTGGGCAGCAGAATGATGGCGACCAGCAGGTCATTCCAAACCCACAGGAACTGGAAGATGGCCAGCGACGCGATGGCCGGCACCGTGAGCGGTAGGGCCAGGCGCCGAAAGGCCGTCCAGTGGTTCGCGCCGTCCAGATAGGCGGACTCAAACAGGTCGCGCGGCAGGCCGCCTAGGAAGTTCCGCAGCAGGTAGATGGCATACGGCAAGCCGAACCCCGTGTGGAACAGCCAGATGCCGAGGAAAGTGCTCTGCAGGCCCAGTTTGCTGTACAGACGAGCGATGGGCACCAGGGTCATCTGCAAGGGCACGATTTGGAGGCCGACGAGAAGGGCGAACATCCACGAGCGGCCGCGAAAGTCCATCCAGGAAAAGGCATAGGCAGCGAAGGCTGCGAAAAGGATGGGCAGAATGGTGGAAGGAATGGTAACGCCGATGCTGTTCAGGAATGCCCGCGCCATTCCTTCGGGGTTGAGCAGGTCGCTGGCGTTGCACTTGAACTTCCCGCTGGCGCTCACGCCTGTTGCGCAGTCCTCGGTGTAGGTGGCCGTACCCTTGTATCCGACCAGCGCGTCAATCCAGTTGTTCGCCGTGAGTTTGTACTGGGCGGCCTTCCCCGTTCCCGACAGGGTCCCGAGGTAGGCGGAAATGACCGAGAGCCTGTCCAGTGCTTCCTTTGTGCGCGATGTGTCCTGGATGAGGGCTTGCCATTCCGGATGGGTAACGTGGGCCTGTCCGCCGATGCTCTGGCGCAGCATGGGAAGCAGGCGATTGGTCTTTAGATACGGTTCCACGAAGGCGGGGTCGCTCAGGTTGGCTGTGGCAATGCCCTTGCCGTCCGCTCCGTGACACGAGGCGCACGCGACGCGGTATTCTGACGCTCCGGGGATCGGTGGGCCGGTGAAGACGGTCCACCAGCCCGATTCCTGCACGGCCTGGCGCGAACGGAAGGACGTGATGAACGTGCCCACGGTGGGGATGAGCCAGACTATCAGCAGCGCGATGATGGTGAGGTGCAAGGGAATCCGGGTCAGTAGGTTCTTGAGCCGTTGGGCGGTCATCGCATCCTCTCCTGTTCCCGGAATCGCCGCACGTTGATGATCATGATGGGTATTGTAAGCGCGATTAGCAGTACGGCGATGGCGGTGGATCGGCCCTGGTTGGTAACGATGAACTTGAACATGCGGTTTGCGATAACCTCGGTGCCATTCAACCCGTTGGTCATCACAAACACGATGTCAAAAACCTTGAGCACGTTGATGGTCATGGTCGTGGCGACGACGGTGATGGTGGGCAGGATGACGGGAAACATGATGCGCCAGAAGACTTGCCATTCCGTTGCGCCGTCTACACGCCCGGCCTCAATGATTTCGCCTGGCACGGCTTTCAGCGCTGCCGATAGGATGGTCATGCAGAACCCGGCCCAAAGCCAAATCCAGACGACCCACAGGGAGATGTTGTTGACGATCCAACTCTTGTTGGTGAGCCATGCAACGGGGCTCGCCCCAAGGCTTACAAGAACGGCATTGAGCACGCCGATTTGTGGCCCGCTGCCGGATTCCAGATGGTAGACGAACTTCCAGATAACGCTTGCGCCGACGAAGGATATGGCCATGGGCAAGAAGACGATGGTCTTGGCGAACCGCTCGTATCGCACCCTGTCGGTGAGCACGGCGAACAGCAAACCCGCTGCTACGGTTCCCGGCACGGTCAGGAGTATCCAGAGGGCATTGTTGCGCAGGGCCTGGAGCATCTCCGAATCGGTCAAGGCGTATCGGTAGTTCTCAAACAGGCCCCAGCAGGGTTGACCCGGGAGGCAGTCGGCCGACGCTGGGTTCGCGCCGGTCTTGTCCCGAAGGCTCAGGACGATCGTGTTGATGGTCGGATAAACGATGAAGAGTGCCATAATTACAAGGGCCGCTGACAGATAGAGCCAGGGAACCCACTTGCCTTGTTTCATGACCTTGGGTGTCATGGTTGATCTCCTCCATCGGACAACCGTTGCGGCGCGCCTGCGCTGGTCCCCTCAGGGCGCTCCCCACGGAGCGCCCTGAGGGTTGGGTATGTGCAGTGCTATTTCTTCAGCGCGTCGGCTTGGGCCTTAGCGGCGGCGGCCAGGGCGGTATCCAGGTCGGCGCCGTTGACGTAATCCACGATGGCCTTCCACTCGGCCTCGCCGAAGGGTGCCGGGATGGTATCGCCGATGTCGGGGGTGAAGCCGGCGGCAGCGGCGAGGGCCTCGGCTTTCTTGATGAGGGCTGGGTCGGAGTAGTTGCCGAGGGCGAGTTTGTTGGGCGAGAGGTCAAAGCCGACCTTGGCCCACTGGGCAGCTCCTTCCTTGCCGGTGAGGTAGGCGACGAGGGCCTTGGTGGCCGGGGAGGAGCCGAATGCCATCATGAAGTCTGCGCCGCCTTGCATACCCTTGGCGCCGGGTACGGCGAAGAAGTCGTAGTCGGTGCCGTACTTGAGGTTGGGGTACTGCTTGGCGATTTCGCCGCCTGCGAAGCCGGACTGTTTGACCATCATGGCCTCTGGCGGGTCGGAGAAGACCTTGTAGATGGCGTCCAGGAAGGAGGTGGAGACGGTGCCAGTGGCGCCGCCTACGGTGTACTTGGGGTCTTTGGCCCACTTGCCGTAGGTTTCATAGGCCTGCTTGACGCCTGGGTCGTTGTAGGGGATCTTGCCGGAGATGATGTCCAGGACGTACTGAGGGCCTTGCTGGACGAGGAGGATGTCTTGGATGAAGTCGGAGCCTGTCCAGCCGGTGGCGGGTCCGGACTCCATGCCCATGGACCAGGGGACGTTGCCGTCGGCGACCATTTTTTCTACGAGGGCTTCCAGGTCGGCCCAGGTTTTGGGCACTTGGTAGCCGAAGAGTTGGAAGTTGGCCGGGCTGTACCAGATGATGGTTTTGATATCGGCTTTGACGGGTACGGCGAGCCACTTGCCGTTGACGGTGCCCATGGTTTTCCAGAAGTCGGCGTAGTTGGCCGGGTCCGCGCCGAGGGTAGAGAGGTCAACAAGTTTGTCGGTGTAGAGGGTGAGGGGCGCGGTGGTGGGCCAGAAGACGACATCTGGCGGGGTGGATTTGACCTTGGTGTCCAGGACGGCGGCGTCGCGGGTGGACTGGGCGACGATCTTGACGCCGCAGGCATCCACGAAGGGTTTGAGGATGGCGTTGAGTTTCTCTTCTTCTGCGCCGGACCACTGGTAGAGCAAGGTCAGGGTGTCGCCCGCCTTGGCGCCCATGCAGTCAATGGCCGGTGCTGGCGGGGCCGTCGGTTCCGGTGGAGTCGTCGGCTCAGGGGTCGGCGTTGGCTTGGCCTGGTAGGGCGGCGGGGCCGTGGGTGCGGGCTTTGCGCCACAGCCGGCGAGAGCCATGCTGACAACCAGGGTCAGCGCCACGAAAGCGAAAATCCTGCGTTTCATCTCATTCTCCTCTCTGAAAGCGGGTTCGGGGTCCAGTTTCCAACTGACTACAGATGTTGAACCGATTTGCCGTTTTGCTGTGTCTAGCGGACGGCGACGGAATGCTGTGGGGTTCATCACCTCCTTTCCTCAGCCGCATGCGATAACATGCTGCATCGTGGGGCCGTGTTCATTTCGTGTGCCGAAGTTGGTTTCATCGTGTGCATGTAGCAGCCTCAAACGGTGCGGATGCCTTTGGCTCCGCAGGAATCGCGAATTACCAGTTCTGTGTCCAGCATGACGGAGGGCACGTCGGTGTCCCCCTCAAGAAGCGCGATGAGCACCACCGCTGCCGTCCACCCCAGACCGTAGGCTGGTACGTGGATTGTTGTCAGTGGCGGGGTGATGTAGCCGGCGAAGAACAGGTCGTCAAACCCGACGAGGGCGACATCCTCGGGAATGCCAAGCCCGGCGGCGCGGATGGCATGCACCGCTCCGAGGGCGATGACATCGCCTGCCGCAAATACGGCTGTAGGGGGATGAGGCAGCGCAAGTAACTTCTCCATGGCCGCGCGCCCGGTCTCGGGTAGGAAATTGCCTACGCCCACGTAGTCCGGGTCAAGGGGAATGCCGCTCTCTTCCAGCGCCAGGCGATAGCCGGCGAAGCGTTCCTGAGCGCTCATGTGAGAGAGGGGCGCGTTGGAAATGAAGCCGATCTTGCGGTGGCCCAGAGCCACGAGATGGCGTACGGCCTGGCGAGCGCCGGAACGGTTATCCACGTCAACGCAGGGGAACGGGAAGCCGGGTAGGTGGCCGTGTATGACCAGGGGGAAGCCTTCCGCAGCCAATTGAGGGAGAACGGGGTCATCAGACCGAGGGCCTGACAAGATGAGGCCGTCCACCTCTTGCTCGCGGATAAGGCCCAGGTATGCGTCGTGGCTCACCACGTCCTCGGAGGTCTGGACGATGATACGGTATCCGTTCTTTCGGGCGGCGGCGGTTACTCCTTGCAATAGGCCGGGCCAAAAGGCGTCGGCAGAGAGGGGGTCTTGGCCTTCGCCAAGGATGATGCCGATCCGATACGCTCTGCCGCTGGCAAGGGATCGAGCAGCGGACGCTGGATAGTAATCCAGGTGGCGTGCGGCTTCCCATACGCGCCGGCGGGTTTCGTCGCTGATTTTGATGCCGGGCACGTTGTTGAGGACGAAAGAGACCGTCGTGCGCGAGACACCTGCCAGTTCCGCGACTTCTCGGCTGGTAACCTGTCTGCGGGCCAAGGGCTCCTCCCTGTCCAGCCACTGGTTGGGTAATGCGCGTTACTAACACGTATTAGTATACCACGAACTCGCAGTTTTGTCAAGCAAAATCGGGGTGGTAGAGTGTCTTTTTCGAGGGAAATTGCGCGCCCCGGGTTACAGACGTCGGGCGCAGGTGTGGGAACCAACCCCTGTGCTCGGAATGGGTTGGTGGCTCAGTCCAGAACACGTAGGGCGGCTTCCCATAGCCACCTGGGGCAGGGGGCACATATGAAACCCGCCCTACGCTCCGTGCGGTTCATGCTACCGCTCATCGGTCTGGCCAATTTCCGCGAAATGTTTGCGTGTCCACGAGGCCCGCCCCTTGGCCGTCTTGGGCAGTGGCGGTATAATCTGTTGGCCTCTGTGCGCACCGGCCATAGATGGCAGAAACTCGTAAGGATCACGGGATGAACCTGATTCTTCATGGCAGTTGGTCTGCCGACCGACTTTTTGTTTGGGGCGAGTGCGCGGACCGCATTACGCGCCGCGGACGGAAATCCAAAGTTCCACCGCACCCGTACGCTGCGTCGGTGGAGAGTCTGCGAGACGCGCTGAAGATGGTGTCTCCCCTCGCCGATTGGAGCGCGCCCGCCGCTGCGGAGCGGACAGTCCTACTGCCGTCTGCGCCGGATGAGCCGCAGGTACCATCATGGCTTGTGCCGGGCTGTGGGGAGAATGCCTCGGATGCGGAACTCCGTCTTGCCCCCTGGAAGGTGCCGGGTCTGGAACTGGACGCGCTGTCTGCGCTGGAGTTGCTGGTCGCGCTGCCGGCGGGGGCGGTGGATGGGCTGCGCATCGGTGCCGACCTGCGTTACTGGAGCCTGGCGGCCAAGTTGGGGTTGGAGTTGCTGGCGAAGCAGCGATATGTGCCCGGGATGGAGGAGGAGCGTGGGCAGTATCGGGCGGTTTGGCTGCTTGCACCTGATGACGCGCTGGATGGGGAGCGGCTGCGAGCGCTGGCCGAGGCGATGCCGCCGGTGTGCCGGGCGCTGAGCTGTCTTGAGGCGAACGAGCCTCCCTCAGAGCCGCACGCGCTGCTGGAGGGCTTTCTTGGCCGGGTGGTGGACAGCGCCGTGCGCGAATGGGGATGCCCGCGCGCGGGCCGTCGTCTGAAACTGCCCACGGGCGTTGCAGGCGCGTGGTGGTCGGCGCTGTGGAGCGAGGATGGGCGCATCGTAGTCCCGGTGTCCCAGCGGCGAGACCTGGCGCGTTTGTATCAATCCTGGCGCCAATGGGTGGGACAGTTGCGCGGCGGGGAACAGGTCGCCTTCCGGCTGTGCTTCCGCTTGGAGCCGCCGGAGACGGACGCGGACAGCGGACAGGTCGTCTCGCCGGACTGGACCCTGCGCTACATGCTCCAGGCCAATGACGACCCCAGTCTGCTCGTGCCCGCCGGGCAGGTGTGGCGGGCGCGGGGCGGCACACTGCGCATTCTCAACCGCAAGTTTGAAGGCGCGCAGGAGCGGCTCTTGGCCGGACTTGGCTTGGCGGCGCGGCTGTTCCCTCCGGTGATGAGGAGTTTGCGCGAGGCCCGTCCGGAGGCTTGCACCCTGACGGTTGACGAGGCCTATGCGTTCCTGCGCGAGGCGGGCCCGCTTTTGAAGGGCAGCGGTTTCGGGGTGCTGGTCCCATCCTGGTGGGGCAAGCGGGGGGTGCGGCTGGGCGTTCGGGCCAAACTGAAGGTCACTTCCGACGGCGTAGGTGGGGGCATTCTGGGTATGGACACGCTGGTGCAATTTGATTGGGAACTGGCACTTGGCGATAAGCCGCTGACTCGCGAGGAGTTTGAGCGGCTTGCGGCGCTGAAGATGCCGTTGGTGCAGGTACGCGGCCAGTGGGTGCTGCTGCAGCCGGAGCAGGTAGAGGCGGCCATTTCCTTCTGGGAAAAGAAGCGCGAGAAGCAAGAGATGGCGCTGCGCGACGCGCTGGGGTTGGTATTGGGGGCAGAGGCCGAGGTCAACGGCCTGCCGCTACAGGGCGTGGAGGCGACGGGCTGGTTGGGGGACCTCCTCACACAACTGAAGGCGGGCGACAGGATGGAAGAATTGCCGCCGCCGGACGGGTTCTCGGGGGAGTTGCGGCCCTACCAGGTGCGTGGCTACTCGTGGCTGACGTTCCTGCGCAAGTGGGGTTTGGGTGCGTGTCTGGCCGACGACATGGGCTTGGGCAAGACCATCCAGGCGATTGCGCTGCTGCTGCGCGAGCGGGAGTCCGCGGAGAATGGCGTGGGGCCGGCGCTGGTGTTGTGCCCCACGTCGGTCGTCGGCAACTGGAGGCGAGAGATCCATCGGTTTGCGCCGGGGCTGCGCGTGATGACGCACCACGGCGGTGGGCGCGCAAAGGAGGCGGAGTTTGTGGCCGCTGCCCGGCAGCACGACGTCGTCATCAGCACCTACGGCCTGGCCCGCCGCGATGTGGAGGCCTTGGCGCAGGTGCAGTGGAGCGACATCATCTTGGACGAGGCGCAGAACATCAAGAATCCCCACGCCAAGCAGACCCAGGCCGTTCGTCGCTTGCACGCAGCCAATCGCATTGCCATGACCGGCACGCCGGTGGAGAACCGTCTGTCAGAGTTGTGGTCCATCATGCAGTTCCTCAATCCGGGTCTTTTGGGCCCTGAAGAGGGCTTTCGCCGGACATATGCACTGCCGATTGAGCGTTACCAGGACAGAGAAGCAACCGAGCGGCTGAAGAGACTGGTGGGGCCGTTCATCCTGCGCCGCGTCAAAACAGACCCCACGATTATCCAGGACCTGCCGGAGAAGATGGAGATGAAGGTGTACTGCAACCTGAGCGCCGAGCAGTCCACCTTGTATGAGGCTGTGGTGCGGGAGTCGCTGGAGCGGATTGAGTCGGCGGAAGGGATGGAGCGGCGAGGTGTGGTGCTGAGCGCGCTGATGCGGCTGAAGCAGGTGTGCAACCACCCGGCCCAGTTCCTGGGGGATGGCTCGGCGCTGGAGGGACGCTCGGGCAAGTTGGACCGGCTGGCCGAGATGCTGGAGGAAGCGCTGTCCGTGGGGGACCGGGTGCTGGTCTTCACGCAGTTTGCCGAAATGGGACACATGCTGAGGGCGCACCTGCAAGGGTTGTTCGGGCTGGAGGTGCTTTTCTTGCACGGCGGCACGCCACAGAAACAGCGGGACCGGATGGTGGCGCGGTTTCAAGACGCGCGGAACGGCCCGCCGATTTTCATCCTGTCGCTCAAGGCTGGGGGCACGGGCCTGAATCTCACGGCGGCCAACCGGGTGTTTCACTTTGACCGTTGGTGGAATCCGGCGGTGGAGAATCAGGCCACCGACCGCGCATTCCGCATTGGCCAGACGCGAGACGTGCAGGTGCACAAGTTGATCTGTGCCGGGACTTTGGAGGAGCGGATTGACGACCTAATTGAGAGCAAGAAGGCCCTGGCTGAAAGCATCGTTGGCGCGGGCGAGGGCTGGCTGACGGAACTCAGCACAGACGAACTGCGCGACATCATGACGTTGCGGGGGGAGTAGGGTGGCGAGGCGGAGGAATACCTACGATGGCTACTGGCCGCGGTGGGAATCCACAGGCCCCAGGGTGGTGAAGAATGGCATCAAGGCCAAGAGCGCGCGGGGTGAGTTCGTCAAGAACTGGTGGGCCACGCGATGGATCCGAGCGTTGTCATCGCTGATGGATGAGGGACGGTTGAGCCGCGGGCGCGCGTATGCCAGGCGCGGGCAGGTGATGGAGATTGACATAAAACCCGGCCAGGTTCTGGCACGGGTGCAGGGCTCGCGGCCCAAGCCGTACAAAGTCAGCATCCGCCTGAAGCCGCTGGATGAAGCCGCGTGGGACAAGGTGCTGGACGCTTTGTCGGAGCAGGCCGTTTTCGCCGCGCAGTTGCTGGCAGGCGAGATGCCTGCGGATATAGAGCAGGTGTTTGACGCCGAGGGAGTTCCGCTGTTTCCATCCAGCAGTGGCGACCTGGAGACCGAGTGCTCGTGCCCCGACTGGGCCAACCCGTGCAAGCACATTGCGGCGGTGTACTACCTCCTGGGGGAGCGGTTTGACGAGGACCCGTTTCTGCTGCTTGAGTTGCGCGGCAGGAGCAAAGAGCAGATTGCCGCTGCGCTCCGTGAGCGTAGGGCCAACGGCCTGGAGTTGAGGGAGGAGTCGCCCCAATATGGGCGGGCTGGGCCGGAGGCTGCGGATGTCCCTGCGTTGGAGGAGTGTTTGGAGCGGTACTGGGAGTTGGGAGAGGCGGCGGAGGCCCTGGCCCTGGATGTGTCGCGCTCGGAGGTGGATGCCGCATTGTTGAAGCGCCTCGGGATGCCGGAGTCCCTTGGGACGAAAGACGTCTGGTCTCACGTGGCAGACACATACGAGGCCGTAACCACACGCGCACTTGAGGTGGCGTTCGGTTCCGTCTCGCGTCGGTGAACGACACGCAGGTTTCTCACGTAGAGGCCGTTTTCTGCGCGTGCGCGTTTGCCCGTGGATGTCCAGAAGGAGAGGGTGAGTAGTATTCGTCAAACAGTTCGTTGCCTGCCTCAGACAGATAGGCTTGGGGAGTACCGCTGTCGCCCGTGGGTTGAGTAATGGGGATAAAGTCGACTCCCAGGTGGCCGCGGAGAAGGCGCTTGTATTGGCGCGCTAGTCTGATGTTGCGGAAGAAGCGGCTAGTGTGATAGACCAAGATAGTATCGGATCGTTTGGCACGGGCATCCTGGGCACCATCCGCGCGGGGCACGTCCAAATCTCCTCCGGCCCCGAAGGACCTCACGTGCGGCTCGCTGCCTAGGCAGGCGGGCAGACCGCCATGGCTGGCGACACGCTGCGCGTTGCGCCGGGCGATGGGGCGACCTTCCACGTGGGAGCGCGGGGCGTAGGGATTGATGTTGGCGCGGAGGCAGGCGCGTAGGCGGACAAGATCAGGTTGAGCAGCAAGAGCACAAGCAACGTGCGTTTCATCCTTCGCGTTCTCCTTCGGGGGTCAAACCGCCCAACGGCATTGAGCTCAGCCGCAGCGCGGAGCGAGGGAG
>JACIWU010000062.1 GCA_014360805.1 Chloroflexota bacterium | reverse complement strand
TAGGAGCCCACGGATAGCGCGAATCTGCGCGGGCAGGGTGTGGATTCGCGCTATTCGTGGGTGTGGGGCTATCTCAGGATTACTGGCAGGTAGGCGTAGGGGTTGGGCCCCGAACCGGCCCAGAACCCACCCAGCAGGGTGTACTCCCCGCCCGAAAGCGCCCCCGCGTCGGGCTGGCCGACGGTCCCGCCCAGCGAGAACCCGCTGCCCTCGCTCCACGTCCCCCCACCGCCGTCGGCCGTGAACCACGGGATTTCATACACCCCACCCGCCAGGGCCGCGCCCGCCATCAGGATCAGCGCCGCCAGGACGAGCGCGCCGATTCTGACGGCCGACCGCTCACGGCTCATTGCTGACCGCTTGCTCCGTCCCACCTCGCCCCTCCTACTTCTTCGCCAGTTGGGCGACCAGGGCTTCCAGCGTGGCCAGGCGAGTCTGCAAATCGTCAATCTGCTCCTGCAGGGCTTTGGTCTGCACCTTGAGCGCCAGGTTCTCCTGGTACAACCCCTGGATGGCCACCAGGGCCACGCCATCGGCGTCCAGGCTGTTGATATAGTCGGCGCCTTCGCCGCCCAGCCCGTCCACCAAGGCGTTGAAATCGTCGGCCATCGGCCCAATGTGGCGGATGGCGGGGTCCTGGGCTTTGTAGTTCCAGGTGGTGATGGGGATAGCCGCCAAGCGCTCCAGCAGGGCCAGGGTATCCACCGGCGCAAAGTTCTCCTTGAGGGCGCGGTTGCTGACGACGTTCCAACCGCTGCCGCCGCTGCTCAAGTACATCCCGCTGGTGAGGGTACCGTTGGTGTAGATATAGAAGCCTCCGCTGGTGCGGAAGATGGCACGGTTGTCATTGGAACACACGACATCCGCATTGGTGGCATCGCCCCAGACAAAGCAGCCCTGATTGTTGGCGAAGGCGCGCTCTCCGGCAGCGAAACTGTAGTCGCCTGCGGCGATGTTGAGATACCCACCCGGCACAGTGGCACCGTAGCCGCTGGCCATGTTGATTACCCCGCCGCCGACGGTGGCCCCGCTGGCGCTGGCGGAGTTTCGTACGCCCCCGCCGACGGTAGCGTAGAAGGCGCTGGCGCTGTTGTTTGCGCCTCCGCCGATGGTGGCGTCGTCGCCGCTGGCGCCGTTTTGATAGCCCCCGCCGACGGTGGCGGCGTCGCCGCTGGCGGAGTTCCACTTGCCCCCGCCGACGGTGGCCCGGTAGCCGCTGGCGGTGTTGCCAATGCCCCCGCCGACGGTGTCAGCCAACCCACTGGCGACGTTGTCAGTGCCCCCGCCAATGGTGGCGTTGTCGCCGCTGGCGACGTTGGCATTGCCCCCGCCGACAGTGGCCATAAAGCCGCTGGCGGTGTTGCGATTGCCCCCGCCGACGGTGGCGTATGCCGCATCCGATGTTGTGTAGGCGTCGTTGCCGGCCCGGTTGCCACGCCCCCCACCCACCGTGCCGTAGTTATCGGTAACGCGGTGGGTCAGGCCGTCTACCCCGCCGCCGCCAATTGTCGCACCGTAAACACTGTTCGTCACGCTGTTACCGCTGTACCCGCCGATGAGGTTCGGGCTGGTGGCGTTGGGCTCCAGGCGCAGCGCTCCCGTGCCGCTGACGGCCAGGGTCAGGCTTACCTCATCAGTGGTGCCCACGAAGTCGGTGAGCGGATTTGTACCCGCGTTTCCAGTCAGTAACCAGCCGGCGGTGCCCGTATCGTCG
The DNA here is from genome assembly GCA_014360805.1 of Chloroflexota bacterium. Lineage (NCBI taxonomy): Bacteria > Bacillati > Chloroflexota > Chloroflexota bacterium. The sequence continues at coordinate 16,464 of JACIWU010000062.1, read as the reverse complement.
GTCTCGCAAACCACGGTACCATCCGCGTTGATGGTGCGGATGCTGGATCCGGCGGGGCAGGTGCCCGAAACCCGCTGCTGGAAGAAGTCGCTGTTGTGCCCGTCCAGCAGGTCGGCGTTGAGGGTGGCTTGGAGCGTGCCGTTGTTCTGGGCCAGGTCGCCCGCCGCGTCGCCCAGGTAGCCCTCGGCGGCCAAGTCGGCGTAGGCCGAGAAGCGGTCGGTGGACAACATGCCGGAGATGATGTTGGCCGCATTGTGAGTGTGGATGGCGGGCGCGAAGGCGGCGCTGTCCATGCCATCCAGCATGTCGGCGTCCAGGCCCGACCCGGAGCCTTCCAGCACGTGGAACGTGGTCCCCACAAGGCTCAACTGGTTGCCGGCGCTGTACGTCGTGTTGTCGTCCGCCTCGCACACCACCGTGCCGTCGGCGTTGACCGCGCGGATGCTGGAGCCCGCCGCGCAGGTTCCCTCAATCCGCCTCTGGAAGTAGGTGCTGTCGTACCCGTCCAGCAGGTCGGCGTCCAGGCCGGAACCCGCGCCGTCGTCGTCCAGGATTTCGGCCAATGTTGCGCCGTCGGCGATCTTCACCGCGGTTACCGCGCCGTCGCGCAGGTCCCAAACCGTAACCGCGCCGTCCCAGATCATGGCGGAGGTGATGCTGTTGGGCTGGCCCTCGTTGACGTAGGCGGCGTCGTGGTCGTGGTCTGATCGGGCAGCCGTGTTGGCCGAGCCGGTGCCGGCGAAGGCCACGGAGAACGCGTTGCCGGTGAGGACGAGACCCGCGCCTGCGGTGTACGCGGGGCCTGTGTCCTCGGCGCAGACCCACGCCGCGCCGTTCCACTTGGCGACCTCGCCCGGCGCGCACATCAGGGCTGCCAGGGTGTCGTCGTCGCCGTCGTCCAGCCCCGCCGGACGGTTCAGCAGGCCACTCCACGGGGCCATTCCCGCGAACACGGCATACGGCGTCGGCGTCAGCGCCTGGCGCGGCACCAGGGGCGTGTAGTCGCCGCTCCCGGCCGGGCAGCGGACGTCAACGCCCAGGTAGCGCGCCTCGCCGTTGAAGGCGTAGGGGCCGAAGTCCAGCAGGACCGTGAAGAGGCCCTTGCTCACCGCCACGGCGGCCTTGTCCAGCGTCGCGCCGACCTGTGCGCCGTCGGTCTCGGCGTTCCACAGGGAGAAGCGGAAGTCGCAGGTTCCGGAGACGGGCAGGCCGTTCTGCTTGAGTTGGCCCTGATAGGTGAAGGCGGTGCCCATGACGCCCTGGGGCATGGGACCCTGGGCCTGGCCCAGGCTTAGGATGGATAAGGCAAGCAGGAAGGAGAGGGTAATAGCCAGGAAAACGCGGGGTTTCATGGGACGCTCCTTTCGCGAGTTCTCTTGGGCGGAGGACAGGCGAAAGGCTCCAGAATCTCCCCGGAGAATCCCATGAGCACGAGGCGCATGCCCACCGCAAAGCGGATACAGAGAGCGTGAACGTTCCGGGTAAATCAGTCATAATATACCACAAACCCATGCGTAAGTCAAGTGCAGGAACGGCCACCGAACGGCCACGCGAGGGAGCGAGGGGGGCGGGGTAGCGCAAAGACCCCAAGGGTCTCCGAGGCCCTTGGGGTCTTCACACTCCTGGCGCGCTTGATCTCACCTAACCCCTCTCACACCCTGCCCTTTCCTCTTCGCCCGCGGAGAAAGCGGGGGGGCTGGGGTGGGGATGGGTGAGGTAAACCCTACACGGCAACGCAAACCGCAGGCTAACGGCCGCCTTTTGACACATCCCGCCTTCGGTGGCATCCTATGGGATTGCAAATCCTATGTCGGAGGCGCTGCATGTCGCACCGAGGAACGCTCATGGCCATCTACGCCCATCCGGACGACGAGTCGTTCGGCACCGGCGGTACTCTGGCCCTGTACGCCGAGCGGGGCTACCGCGTCATCCTCGTTACGGCCACCAAGGGAGAGGCGGGCGAGATTCAAGATCCGACCATTCAGTCGGACGAGCCCATCAGCGAAATCCGCCAGCGCGAACTGAAGTGCGCCTGTGAGATTCTGGGGGTTGAAGGCCCCTACTATCTGGGCTACCGCGACTCGGGCATGGCGGGCACGCCCGACAATGAGCGCCCCGATTCGTTCCTCCAAGCCGACCTGGACGAGGCGACCGGGCGGGTGGTGGAGGCTATCCGTCGCTTCCGGCCCGATGTCATCGTTACCTTTGAGCCTGGCGGGGGCTATGGGCATCCCGACCACGTGAAGGCCAGCGCGGTGGCGACCCGCGCCTTCCACCTGGCGGGCGACCCGACGGGCTATGCCGAGCAGGGCCTGGCCCCGTGGCAGCCCAAGAAACTGTACTACACGGCGTTGCCGCGCCGCATGTTCCGCGCCATGGCCCAGCGCATGCGCGAGGCGGGCATTGACCCGGCCGAGCGCGGCTTCAACCCCGAGGAGCGCGGGATGCCCGATGAGGTCATCAGCACCGAGATAGACGTGAGTAGCGTGCTGGACAAGAAGACGCGGGCGTTCCTGTGCCACCGTAGCCAGATTTCGCCCAACGGGATCATCGCGCAACTGCCCACCGAGGCGATGCGGGAATTCATGAAGACCGAGTACTTCTGGCGCGTGGTGCCGGAAACGCCTGTGGAGGGGATTGAGCGCGACCTGTTCGCGGGAGTCTAGGGGGTCTCGGCCAGAATCCGCTGCACGTCGGCGATGGTCTGCTCGCGGGTGCGGAAGACGATCCCCACCATGCCCAAGTCCCGCGCCGCTTCCACGTTGACCGGCATGTCGTCCACGAAGACCGCCTCGTCGGCTCGCACGCCCAGCCGGTGCAGGGCGATGTGGTAGATGGCAGGGTCGGGCTTGGCCACGCCCTCCTCGGCGGAGATGATCATCTCGTCCACGGCGTCGGCCAGCCCCCAGCGCTCGGTAAGGGCCTTGCGCGCGCCGGGCCAGGCGTTGCTGAGGATGGCGGTGCGGTAGCGTGGACGCAGACGGCGCAGGAAGTCCACGAGGAGCGTGTCTGCGCGGTCGCCGGACCAGAAATCGTGCCGCAGGTGGCGCAGGGTGTCGGCGTCCAGTGCGAACCGACTCGCCAGGTGCGCCCACACGTCCTCGTCGGTGGCCAGGCCCAGCGTGGCCTTCTGCGAGATCGGCGAGTTGAAGACGATCTCGGCCAGTTCCCCTTCGGCCAGCCCCAGGTGCTGCTCCCACTTCCGGCGTCCGTTCTCGTTCTCCGAGCGCAGCAGGACGCCGCCCATGTCAAAGATGACGGCTCTTATGGTCATGTTCTCCTCGGCAAGCGAATTGCGGTTATCATAGCCTGGGCGGCTTCGGGTGTCAAAGCGCGCCGAGGGGCGATTTGACAGATTCTGGTTTCTGGATACAATTTCAGAAAAATCAGATATTTCAGAGAATTCTATGCCGAGGGATGCAGATGGCGGACGAGACGAAGGGTGAAGGTTGCTGCGCACCCGAGAGCGAAGGGGCAGCCTGCTGCGCAGTCCAGGCCGTGGTTACCGTGGACGAGCGTGGACAGATGGTGATTCCCAAAGATGTGCGCGACCGGGCCGGGATTCGCCCGGGCGACAAGTACGTTCTGGTTACCTGGGAAAAGGACGGCAAGGTCTGCTGTCTGTCGCTCATCCGCGCCGAGAACCTGGCCAGCATGGTGAAGGAGATGCTCCAGCCCGTCATGCAGGGCATCGTTGGCTGAGTGCAACCATTCTCGGCGATGGTTGATAATTCCATGCACTTTCGTGGAGGCGAGATCGTGAACGACGAGGACATCAAGAAGATCGTGCGAGAGAGTTATGCTCTGCGGGCTGCAAGCGGCACGTCCTGTTGCGACTCCGGGTGCGGGTGCAGCCCCACGGTTGAGGATATAAGCCTGGCGATGGGGTACACGCAGGCGGACCTGCAGGCGGCACCCGAGGGTGCGAACCTGGGGCTGGGGTGCGGCAACCCCGTGGCGCTGGCCGGCGTGCGCGAGGGCGAGACCGTGCTGGACCTGGGGGCCGGCGCGGGGTTTGATTGTTTTCTGGCGGCCCGGCGCGTGGGGCCCACAGGCCGCGTTATCGGCGTGGACATGACGCCCGAGATGGTGGCCCGCGCCCGCGAGAACGCCCGCAGGGGTGGCTACACCAACGTGGAGTTTCGCCTGGGCGAGATTGAGCACCTGCCCGTGGCCGACGCATCGGTAGATGTCGTCATCTCCAACTGCGTCATCAACCTGTCGCCCGACAAGCCCGCCGCGTTCCGCGAGGCGTACCGCGTCCTGCGCCCCGGCGGCAGGCTCCTGGTCTCCGACATCGTCTTGTTGCGCGAACTGCCCGAGTTCGTGCGGGAGTCCGTGGCGGCCTACGTGTCGTGCGTGGCCGGGGCCAGCCTCAAGGACGCCTACCTGGACGCTATCCGCGCTGCCGGATTCGCTGACGTGCGGGTTGTAGGCGAGGCAGCCTACGCCGTAGACGAGCGACTTGGGATTCACGCTGCCAGCATCCAGGTGGAGGCGCGCAAGAAGTAGAGGCGCGGGTTGACGGGCACATCTTCCCGGGTACAATGGGAGCAGTGGGAGGTGGCCCATGCAACACATCCTGATTGTTTCGGATGGCACCGGCGGGACGGCGGAGCAAACCGTGCGCGCCGCGCTCACGCAGTTCGGCGACGTGGACGTGGCCATTGAGCGGCGCTCTGAGGTGCGCACCGTGGCGCAGGTCGCCGATGCGGTACAGTATGCGGCGCGCATCGGCGCGTTCATCGTCCACACGATTGTGTCGCAGGACCTGCGAAGCGCCATGGCCGAGCAGGGCCGGCTTCACAACGTGCCCACCATTGACCTGATGGGGCCGCTGCTGGCCCAGATGGCCCATCACTTGGCCCATTCGCCCGCGGAGAAGCCCGGCCTCTTCCGCGAACTCAACCGCGAGTACTTCCGCCGCATTGAGGCGGTGGAATTCGCCCTGCGCCACGACGACGGCCAGCGTGCCCATGAACTGGACAAGGCCGACCTGGTGCTGGTGGGCGTGTCGCGCACCTTCAAGACCCCGCTGAGCATCTTCCTGGCGTTCAAAGGGTGGCTTGTGGGCAACGTCCCGGTCATGCTGGACACGCCGCTGCCGACCATTCTGGAGCAGTTGTCGCCGTCCAAGGTTTTCGGCCTGACGACCGACGCGGTGAGCCTGACGGAATTGCGGCGGGCGCGACACAAGCACCTGGGCGGGGCGACGGGCACCTACGCTGACTTTGAGTTCGTCCGTCGGGAACTGGCCTACGCGGAGATGCTGTTCCGAAGCCACCCGGGCTGGTCGGTGGTGGATGTTACGAACAAGCCGATAGAGGAGATCGCGTCGGAGATTCTGGGCATCATGCGGAGCAGGAACCGCACGCCCAGGGCGTAGCCTTCGGGGCCGTTGGGGTGCGCCACGGGAAATGCGAACGCCCGGGGGCGTAGAACCCTCGGGCGTCTGGCGTGGTCGGGGCGAGTGGACTTGAACCACCGACCTCAGCGTCCCGAACGCTGCGCGCTAGCCGGTCTGCGCTACGCCCCGACAACACGCGGATTATACCACAAAACCGCCGAACCGCAAACTTGGGCCTGGCGCGTCAGATGCCGAGGTAGGCGCGGCGCACGTGCTCGTTCTTCGCCACCTCGCGGGAGGGGCCTTCCAGCGCGATGCGCCCATCGGCCAGCACGTAGGCGTAGTCGCTGACGGCGAGGGCCAACTGCACGTTTTGCTCCACGAGGAGCATGGTGAGGCCCTCGGCCTTCAACTGCCGGAGGATTTCAAACAGGCTCAGGACGAGCACCGGCGCCAGGCCCAGCGACAGTTCGTCAAACATCAGGATTTCGGGCTGTGCCATCAGCCCGCGCGCCACGGCCAGCATCTGCTGCTCGCCGCCGGAGAGCGTGCCCGCCTTCTGGTTGCTCCGCTCCTTCAGGCGCGGGAACAGGCTGTACACCTTGTCCAGGTTCTTTCGGAAATGGGGTTGGGCCCGTTTGGTGTAGGCGCCCATCTCCAAGTTTTCCAGCACGCTCATGGTGGTGAACAGTTGACGGCCTTCCGGCACCAGGACGATGCCCTGCGCGGCTTTCGCATCCGGCGGCGTGCGGGTGATGTCGCGGCCGTCGGAGCGGATGGAGCCGCGCCAGGGCCGTATCAGCCCGGCCACGGTGCGCAGAAGGGTCGTCTTTCCGACGCCATTGGAGCCTACCAGCGCCGTGAGTTTGCCGCGCTCAAGGGCGAGGGAAACACCCCAGAGGATTTGAACCTCGCCGTATCCCGAATCTACCTCTTGGATCTCCAGAATCGCCATGGTCTCTCCCCTGAGAACATGCTCAAGCGCCGAGTAGGAGCCGCTCGGCGACCTTCGGATCGCCCAGGTATGCTTCAATGACTTTCGGATCGTGGGCGACCTCTTCGGGCGTGCCCTCGGCAATCTGTATGCCGTAGTCCAGGACGATCACGCGGTCCGAGACGTTCATGAGGGCGTGCATCACGTGCTCAATGATGAGGATCGTAACCCCCTGGTCGCGGATGCGGCGCACGACCTGAACCATCTCCGCGATTTCGGTTGGATTGAGGCCGGCCAGGACTTCGTCCAGCAGCAGGAGGTGGGGGCGAGCGGCCAGCGCGCGCGCCAACTCCAGCCGCTTCTTCTGCGCCACGTTCAGGGTGGAGGCCATGGCCCCGCGCCACGGGGTCAGACCGAGAAAATCCAGCACCTCATCGGCAATCTTCTCCGCTCGGGTCAGGTTGTGCTGCTCGTGGCCGAAGCACGCCCCGGCCATCACGTTCTGCAACACGGTCAGTTCGTTGAGGGGTCTCACGATCTGATGCGTGCGGGCAAGCCCCAAACGCGCCACCTGATAGGGCTGCCAGCCCGTGATATCGGTGCCGCGAAAGATCACCCGACCCTCTTCGGGTGGATAGACGCCGTTGATGCAGTTGAAGAGCGTTGTCTTTCCCGCCCCGTTGGGGCCGATGATGCCGAGAATCTGGCCCTGGGGCAGGTCAAAGGACACGTTGGACAGCGCCTGAAGCCCGCCGAACCGCTTGGAGACCCCCTGCACCCGGAGGATGATGTTGGGTTGCACCTGTCCACTCATTCCAGCACCCTCCGCAGTTTGGGCAGGCGGTTTCGTAGCCATCCCACGAGGCCCGCCGGCACGAACAGGACGATGATAAGCAGGAGGAACCCGGCAAGCGCTAGGTGAAGGTTCTTGAAAATGGGGCTGGTGAGCAGGTAGCCGCGTAGGCGTTCGTAGGCCGCGGACCCGATCGCCGGCCCCAGCACCGTCCCCGACCCGCCCAGCATCACCATGACGATGATCTCAATGGACATTTGGAGACGGAAGGCATCTCCTGGCTCCACATTGCCATTCTTGAAGAAGAACAACACTCCCACCATGCCCGGGAACAGGGCCGACAACACAAAGGCCCACGTCTTCAAATTCGGTGTTCGGACGCCCAGCACCATGGCGGCATCCTCGTCCTCGCGGATGGACATGAGGCCCAACCCGAAGCGGGAGAACTTGACCAGGTAACTGATGAGGATTACCAGCAGCGTGAGGCCGAACATGGCGCCGAAGGTCCACCACAGCGCGTTGGCCGGGCCGCCGTACTGGCGGTAGACGGCGAAATTGAGCGACATGCCGGTGGGGCCGCCGAAGGGTCGGAAGTTGTTGACGAAGGCGCGCACGGCCTCGTTGACGCCGATGGTGGCCAGGGCGAAGTACGCGCCCCGCAGGCGCAGCGTCGCCGCGCCCAGCACCCACGCCAGCAGCGCCGAAGCCAGGCCGCCTGCCAGGGTGGCCCACCACAGCGGCCACCCGTGTTGGCTCATCAGGTAGAAGCCCACATAGCCCCCCAGCCCGAAGAACACGATATGGCCGAAGTTTACATAACCTGTGAACCCCAGCAGGATGTTTAGGCTGGATGCTAGTGTTACGAACATGAGCAGCAGGAACATTTCCTCGCGCAGGGTTGCGGAGCGGGTGGCAAACACCACAGCGCCCGCGGCGGCCACCAGCCCCAGCGTTAGCCAGAATGCAGGGTATCGCCAGGCTTTCATCTAGCGCGCTCCCAGTAGCCCGCTGGGTTTGACCAGCAGGATGAGTACGAATAGCACGAATTCAATCACGGGCACCCAGTTGACCGCCATGAAAACGGGGATGATGCCCTCCAGCGCGCCCAGGATCAGCCCGCCGATCAGGGCCCCCGTCGGGTTCCCCAAACCGCCGAGCACGCAGATCACGAACCCTTTGGTCTGATAGCCGGCGCCCGACAGGATGGTGAAGGGGAAAAAGGTGGCGATCAAGGCTCCGGCCGCCGCGGCCAGCATGGTGCCCAGGCCGAAACTCAGCGCCAGCGTCCGGAAGGCGGAAATGCCCATCAGCCTTGCAGCCGCGCGGTTGTTGGCCACGGCGCGGATTGCCTTGCCGGGCCTGGTGCGGTACAGGAGCAGGTACAGCCCGGCCGTTACGATGACGGCAATCAGCGTGGCCACCAGGCGCGTGCTCAGCAGCGTAACCGGCCCCGCCTGGATGCGCCCCACCGGGATGTCCACGTTGCGCGGCGTCGTCGTGAAGACGGCAGTTCCGATGCCGATGATCATCATGTTCACCGCGAACGTCGCCAAGAGGGTGGAGAGGTACGGGGCGTTGATCACGCGGTGGACGGCCGTGGCGTACACCAGGAAGCCGAAGAGCAAACTGAGCACGACGATGATGGGCAAGGCCACGTACGGATGGATTCCGAAGGTGCTGAACAGGAGGTACGTGGCAAACATGCCCAAGACCATCGTCGCGCCGTGCGCCAGGTTGATGACGCGCATCACGCCCCAGATCAACGACAGGCCCATGGAGGCCAAGCCGTACACAAATCCCAGGAGCAAGCCGTCCGTAAGGGAGGCGAGAAGTTGCTCGGTCATGCAATCCCCCTGATGGTTATGGCGATTCTGTCGGAGCCGGAGGGCAGGGCTGTGGCTCTGCCCTCCGGTTCCCCGCGTTTGGGCCTATGCGCGAACTAGCGGCTCAGCGGGTAGATGGCGTCGGCCGATTTGCCTTCGGCAGGCCAGACGACCTGCTTGACCAGTTTGCCTGACGCATCCTTTTGCCACTGGATGTAAACCATCTCGTGGGCCACCTGCAGGCCATGCGCCTCGGCGCTGGTGTCAAACTTGACGTGGCCGTAGCAGGTCAGCACGTCCATGGCGTCCAGGGCAGCCTTGACCTTGGCGGTATCCAGCGAGCCGGCGTCCTCAATCGCCTTCTGGAGGATGAGGCCGGCGGCGTACCCGCCCGCGGCGTGGTAAGCCGGGTTTTCGCCGTACTTGGCGTTGTAGGCGTTCACGAAGTCAGCAACGCTCGGCCCGTACCACTGAATGCCCGCGGCTTTGGCCGAGGCCTCGGAGTAGGCTGCCTGCGGTTCCCACTGGCTGGGGCCGATGATGCCGAAGGCGGCCTCGCCGATGTCCGCGAACTTCAACTCTGGCGGCGCTACCAGCAGGGCGATGAACTTGACCTTGACCTGCTTCTCGTACATCTGCTTGGCGAAGGTGCTACCGTCGGCGAAATGCCCGCCGCCCATGATGGCATCGGGCGCCGCGCCGATGATCTTGTTGATGAAGGGCGCAAAGTCCGTCGTGCCGCTGTCATACCCCTCAAACAGCACGATCTCGTAGCCCTTGCTCTCGGCGTAGGCCTTGGCGGCGTTCACCACGTCGGTAGAGAACTTGTCGTTCTCATGCACGATGGCGATTTTCTTGGCGGTCGGATCCAGTTTCGCCAGCAAGTCCACCGCGCCGGTCAAGTAGCGGCTGGCGGGCGTGTACAATTGGAACACCAACTGGTAGCCCTTCTTGTAGGTGGCGTCCGACGCCGCGCCGGTGGTGATCATGATCTGCCCATACTGCTCGGCGATCACCGCTGCCGCATCGGTCAGGCCGCTGGAGTACGGGCTGATGAGGAAGTTGGTCTTGTCGTCGTTGATGAGTTTGGTGTACAGTTGCTGCACGCGCTCCTTGTTGCTTTCGTCGTCGTAGGTCTTGAACTCAAACTTGACGATGGTGCCGTCGGGGAGCGTAACGCCTTTGGCGTTCACCTGCTCCAGCCACAACTCCAGGCCGCGCGTCTGACCGGTGGAGGGGACCTCCTGGCTGCCGGTCTTGGACGACGTGAAGCCGATGACCACGGTCTTGGTAACAGGCGTGGGCTTCGGGGTGGGCGCGACGGTGGGCTGGGCTGCGGGCGGCGAGGTGGGCTTCGGCGGCTGGGTGGCCGTGGGGGCCGGCGTTGCCTTGGCGCAACCGCTCAATGCAAGCGCGGCCAGCATGGACAGGACAAGGATCACCCTGAAGGCTCTGGTCATCTCCCTTTCCTCCTTTGCTGTTTAGGCTTCTTATGGGAATACGCGAGGGCCTTTCGGCGGTAGGGGAAATCGGTCGCTCTCACCTCCTTTCCAGACGTTCGTCATGCTGGGCAGCAGCCGATTTGGGTCTGCAAGGCGCTATGCCCACACACAACCCATCGTATCGTAGGACGGTGCCGGTCCTCCTGGATGGGTCTTTTCTCATACACTGGATTGGGCTAACGTCTGCTACGCTCCCGGGCTTGCGCCTTGTGCTGCACCGGGCAAGCCAGCCGGTAATTCCGCTCGGGCGCTCTGTCGGGGGTGGCGAGGCGACGATCTTGACGCAGCCACGGCGCGGAACGCATCATCTGCAAAAGCCATTGTACATGTTTTTCGTCGCAAAGTCAAGGGGTCTCGCGACGATTTCGCAATCCGCGCGCCAACTCATGCGCTGGGCGGCAGGAGCACCAGTTGCGGGCGCGGGCGCACGGGGTGGGGCTGGATGCGGACGTCGGCGCGGAACACGCGGCGAATGGTGTCTTCGCGCAGCACCTCGCCCGGCGCCCCGCTGGTTACGACCCGCCCCTCATTGAGGAGAACAAGGCGGTCAAAGTACAGCGAGGCCAGGTTCAGGTCGTGCATGGTTGCCAGGACGGTCAGGCCCGCCTGGCGGTTCAGGCGGCGGATGAGTTCCAGAATCTCTATCTGGTGGTTCACATCCAGATGCACCACAGGCTCGTCCAGCAGGAGCACCCGCGGCTCCTGCGCCAGCGCCATAGCGATGATGACGCGCTGCTGCTCGCCGCCCGACAGTTCGTTGAACGGCCGCTGTGCCAATGCAGAAGTGTTCGTCAGGGTCAACATGCGATCCACAACCTGATGATCCTGCGGCGTCATCCCGCGCAGGTGTCGGACGTAGGGTGTGCGGCCCAACATGACCATCTCGCGCACGGTGAAATCAAACGGCACCGAGAGTTCCTGCGGCACCAGCGCCACTTCTTGGGCGACCTCGCGGCGCGAAAGGCGGTCGATGTCTTGCCCCGACAGGAGCACGCGCCCCCGCTTGGGTTTCAGCAGGCCGCACAGAATCTTCAGCAGCGTCGTCTTGCCCGAACCGTTGGGCCCGATGAGGCTGACCATGGCGCCAGTCGCCAGGTTCAGGGTAACGTCGCGAAGCACCAGGCCATTGTAGTACGAAAAATCTACGTCTTGCGCCGCGATAACGGGCTCGTCCATCGGCACTGCTCCTAGAAACTGTACTCCCTGCGCGCCTTGCGCAGCAGGTAGATGAAGAACGGGCCGCCCACCAGCGCTGTGATGATGCCCACCGGCAACTCGGCGGGCGGCATCAGCGACCGCGCCAGCAAGTCGGCCAGCACGAGGAACACGCCGCCCACCAGCGTGGACGCCGGCAGCAGCAGGCGATGATCGGGCCCCATGATGAGCCGCACCACGTGGGGGACGACCAGCCCCACGAACCCGACCAGCCCGCTCACCGACACCGCCGCTGCCGTGAGCCACGAGCCGAGGCCCAGGAACGCCAACTTGCGCCGCTCCACATGCACCCCCAGCGCGGCGGCCTGCTCATCGCCCAGCAGGAAGGCGTTCAGGTCGGGCGCCAGCGTGTAGGTGATGGCCAGGGCGACGAGGACGACGGGGATGACCACCGCCAACTGCGTCCACCCCGCGCCCGACAGCCCGCCCATCGTCCACAGGATGATGCGCCGCAGCGCGTTGTTGGAGATGAACATGAGGAACGACATGATGGCTGCCAGGACGGAACTCAAGGCGAAGCCGGTGAGCAGGAGCGTGGTAACGGGCGTGCGGGGGCCCACCCGCGCCACGTTGTACACCACGAGCACCGCCCCCAGCGCGCCCGCGAACGCCGCGACGGACACGAACGTGAAGCCGAACAGGCTCATCTGAATCGGCACCATGAGGGCGATGGTTGCGCCCAGGGCCGCCCCGCCCGACGTGCCGATGATGTACGGGTCGGCCATGGGGTTGCGCAGCAGCCCCTGGAACACGGCACCCGCCGTGCTCAACGCCCCACCCACCATCGCGGCGGTCAGCACGCGGGGCACGCGAATCTGCCAGATGATGGTGTCGGACGAGCCGCCGACCGCCGCGCCCGTGAGTCTGGAGGCGAGGGCGCGCACCACCTCGCCCAGCGGCAACGGCACCGAGCCTATCGCCGTCGCCAGCACGATGGCCCCGACCAGAATGCCGCCCAGCACCGGCAGCACGATGGCCCTTCGCCTCCAGTTTACGCGCATGAGTGCGTCTCCTTGCGCTTGCCCGCGCTACTTCAACTCCGGGTGAATCAGCGCGGCCAGCGCCTTCAGCCCTTCCAGGATGCGCGGCCCTGGGCGGCTGATGATGTCGCCATCAATGGGGTACACCGCTCCCGTCTTCACCGCCGTGATCTGATCCCATCCGGCCCGCGCCTTCACCTGCTCGGGCGTAACGCCGTAGGCCGCGTCGGTCAGGATGATGACCTCCGGGTCTTTGGCGATGATCTGCTCGGCGCTCAGTTGAGGGTAGGGGTTGTTGGCGTCGGCGGCGATGTTCGTGCCTCCGGCCAGTTCCACCAGCGGGTGGATGAACGAACCCGGCCCCACGGTGTACAGCGTCTCGTCCAGTTCCACGAAGACGCGCGGCTTGGTCGTGGCGGCCTTCAGCCGATCCTGGAGCGCCTGCAATTCGGCCCGCAGCGATGCCGCCAGCGCATTGGCCGACTGCTCCATGCCGACGGCTTTGCCCACCAACTCAATGTTAGTGAAGATGCCTTCCAGGTCGGTGCGGTTGACGATCATGACCTTCAGCCCCAGGTCCTCCAGTTTGGCGATGTCGTCGGGGCTGGTGATGTCCGCGCCGATGCACAGGTCGGGCTGGAGCGACGCGATGAGTTCGTAGTTGAGCGGGAACCCGCCGATTTTGGGCAGCGACGCCGCCTCGGGCGGGTAGTTGCTGAAGTCCTGCACGCCCACTACCTTGTCGCCCGCGCCGATGGCGAACAGAATCTCGGTTACGCTCGGCGCCAGCGAGATGATGCGCTGCGGCGGTTTCGGCAGGGTCAGCGCCTTGCCCAGGTCATCCGTAACCTGAACCGGGGCGGGCGTTGGCGTGGGCGGCACGGGTGTCGCGGTGGGCGGCACGGGGGTTGCCGTGGGCGCGGCTTGCTGCGGTGTCCCCGCCAGCCGCGGCGCGAGGTACACGATCAGAACAATCAACAGCAGGACGGCCAGCGCGCCTGCCAGAATGCGCGTTCGCTTGTTCATTTCCGAGTCTCCTGAGTCAAATTGGGTTGAGAGGGTATCCGAGTCCAGCGTACCGAAACAAAAATCCCCTTGCCGCTGGGACAAGGGGACAACTCAAATGCCGATTTTCGTCTTCATCTTCCAGCCCCCTTTCTCGCGAAGGTACTTGGAATCGCGGTGAGGCGGGTATCCTGGCTTGTTTGGGAACGGGTGCCGCGAGGCAAGATGCGATCTTGCGCCGCAGCCACTCGGCCCAAACCTACAGTTGCGGGACAGCGCCGGACTTTCCGCGTGGGCGGAGCACCGGACTTCCCCCGTTCGGCCCAGCCTTTCGGACAGGGTCACCTCACCGGTGGAACTGTATGGGTGATGTTCAGGTGCATCGCAGCCAACGCATTATACAGCAGTAGCGCGCGAACGCAAATCCGCCCGACTGCGCGCGTAGCGTAGGGCAGGTTTCCATACCTGCCCCCGGAGGCCGGCGGCTATGGAAAGCCGCCCTACGTGTCTTGGCGTTGCGCCACCAACTGATTGCGAGCGTCGGGCAGGTTTCCAATTACCTCGCGGCCAGAATCCTGTCCACGGCCTCTCGTATGGCCAACAACTCTATCCCATATTGCGACGTAATGTCCTTGAGTTGCGTCTTGGTGTCCACGTCGGCGGGCAAGCCCGATTCGGCGACCAGGCGCTCCACGGGGATGCCGTACATGTCTGCTATCTCGGCCAGGGTGTTCTTGCCCTTGATTTCTTCGGTGGACGGGACGGCGGCAGAAGTGCCTTCCGCATCGGGCGGAACAGGCGTGGGCGTGGCCTCGCCTTCCCCTGACGGTTTTGCGACAGGCGCATTCTCGGACGGCAGCGGCGCCGAATCGGGTTGCTCGGCCCTGTACGCTGCCACGGCGTCGCGGACGGCGCTCGTCTCAAAATCCGGCACGAGTTTCTCCACGTCCTTCAGCGCTGTGTCGGCGGGCAGGTCGGCGGGGAGATTCAGTCGCGCCCACAGTTCTTCCTTCGGAATTCCGTAGAGTTCGCTGACCTGGGCGAGCGTCATCCAACCTTTGATGTCCGCAGGGTCTGCCTGGCCCGAGGCGTCCACGCGGACAACCGTCTTGCCGCTGGTTGACCAGTAGCCCGCGACCTTGGCAACCTGGACGCTTCCCAGGAGCACGGCGATGAACACGAAAGGCAAAACGTAGCGATGGACTCTCACGCGGTTACCTCCTTGGGGGCAGCGGTCGCCGTTTTGTCCACAATCAGCCCCACGTATAGCGTATCCTTGACCGGACAAACTTCCACGCACTTCAGGCACGCGACACAGTCGGCGGTTACGCTTTGCTTCTTGGACACGGTGATCTTGGCGGGGCAAACCCTGTCGCACTTGTGGCAAGAGATACAGGTCTGCGGGTTGCGGCGGATGCGGAAGATGCTGAGCCGTTGCCCCAGGGAGATGACAGCGCCCAGCGGGCACAGGTACCTGCACCACAGCCGCGGGATGAACAACGCGCCGACCAGGATCGCAAGACTTGTTACGTAAGCGGGCCACGCTTCGGCCCAGTTGAACTCAAACAGCCAGCCGAGACTGAAGATCGTGCGGTACGGGTCATAGTCCGCGAACCACATTTTCCCCGTCTGGATGGTGGCATACAGGATACCCGCGAGGACGAGGTAGCGCCCGTAGGTGAGGACTCTGTCCAGCCTCGCGGGAACCTTTACCTCGGGGAGCCGCAGTTTGCGCCGCACCCACTGGAGCAAATCCTGCAGTCCGCCGAAGGGGCAAACCCACCCGCAGAAGGCGCCCCCCACAAGCAACGTGCCTGTGAGAAGCCCCAACGCCAGCACGATGTTGGAGGGATGCGTTTTTGATATAAACGAGCCTTGGGTTGCCAGTTTCCACAGTGTCTCCAGCCCGCCGAATGGGCAATACGCATCAACAGATGGGAGTGATCCCTCGGTGGTGGCCAACGAATGGCGGACACTTGAGATGAGGATGAACATTCCAAAGGCCAATTGGCTCAGTCTCCTGAGCAGCGGTGTCCACGATTTGGTGCCGTGCTTTGTCACAGTCAAACCTCCCGACGTATAGGGTTGTGCAAATCCTAACGCCGGGTTGTGAAGAAAGTCTGAAGATCATGTGTGCATGTTGTTTGGGTTTGGCGGGGCCGCTCGCGGTTCGTCTCACCCGTGGGGTTGGCGCGGGGCGGTCCTCTTCGCAAACCACAGGGCCAATTCCGCCGCCAGCAGGATTACGCACGCGACGATGCCCGCGTAGAACGCCTTGATGGCCGCCGAGGCCGAGCCGCCGATGGGGTCCACCGGGTGGATGATCACGCCCGCGCTCCGCACCAGCGCCCAGGCCAGCGCGCCCAGGATGGCATTGAGCGCGGCCGTTGCCCGCCAGTCCTGGATGATGTAGGACAGCACCCAGAATGCCGCCGCCGCCAGGAAGATGTGGGCGCTGGCCCGTACCCGAGGCTCGCCCCAGGCAATGGCCACGCCCCACGCCAGGTAGGTTACCACCATGCTGGACAGCACGTACACCGTCCAGACCACCAGGGCTGTGTGGCCCACCGCCTCGCTCCAGCGCGCCGTGCCCTGGCGTCGGTCAACCAGCGCCGCCAGGCCGAGGATGCCCGCCGCGGTGAATGCCAGCAGACCCGTGCGCACCAGCGCGCCGTGCAGGTACACCAGTTTCACCACGTCGCCGAGGGTTTTCTCGGAGGGCGACAGGATGAGCAGGGCCGCCAGCGCCGCGAACCAAAGGGCGACGCGGATGCCCGTAAAGCGTGTGAGGTGCGTTGTGTTCAATGAGCGTTCTCCTCGTTGTTGATGTAGGTCTGGTTGTCCCATGGGCCGCGCGCGGCGCCC
>JACIWU010000061.1 GCA_014360805.1 Chloroflexota bacterium | reverse complement strand
AACGGCACGCCTAGCCGCCCCCTTCTCTCCCTGCATGCGGGGAGAGAAGGGGCCATGGGGATGTGAGGGGTAACCCACCGCGGGCCGGGGTCATGCACAAATAACACGAATCTACACGAAGGGTGTTGGGCCTGGCGTAGGGGCGACCCGCGGGTCGCCCCTACGCGGTGCGCCGCGCAAACGCCCCTCACCCTAGCCCCTCCCGGCGGGAGAGGGAATGGCGCGCCCAAGGGGATGTGAGGGGTGAAACCCCGTCGGCGCGGCACTACCGCTCAAAGATGGTCTCCAGCGCGTTGGGCGGAGCGCCCTTGCCCAACGCCACCATGAGGCCGATGCGCGCCTTCTGCCCGTTCAGCCCGCCCGCAAAGTACGCCCCCTTCGCCCGGTTGTCTCGGTACGACCCGGAAAAGCCGTACTTGTCGTACACGCGCCCCTCCGGGCAACGGCTCGCAATGACGACCGTTGTCCCCCTGGAGATGGCCTTGCTGATTCCTGGCAGCCACCAGGGCGGAATGCGTCCTCCCCCAAGTCCCTCCAGCACGATGCCCCTGGCCTCCGACGCCAGGGCGCACCGGAGGAAATCATCCTCCATGCCGACGGCCAGTTTGATGAGGGCGACCCTCGGTTCCAGCGCGTCGCATGGCACCGTCTTGCGGGCAATGCGGTGGGCGAAGAAGACCTTGTCGGGATCCACCCGGCCCAGCGGCCCCCAGCCGGGCGAGTGGAAGGTGTCGGGCGCCAGGGTGTGCATCTTGGTAACATGGCGGGCGGCGTGAATCTCGTCGTTGAGTACGACCAGGGCACCCAGGTTGCGGGCGCGAGGCTCTGCGGCCACCCGCACAGCCGCAACCAGGTTCACCGGCCCTTCGTACCCCAAATCGGACGATGTGCGCATCGCTCCGGTCAGCACGATGGGCTTCTCGCTGGGGATGGTCAAATCCAGCAGGAAGGCGGTCTCCTCCAGCGTGTCCGTGCCGTGGGTGATGACAATGCCGTCCACGTCGGGCTCCTGGGCCGCCGCCAGCGCCCGCATGCGAATCTGCCAGAGGAGGTCTATCGTCATGTGCGCGCCGGGGAGGTTGCAGACCTCCTCCACTTCCACCGGCGGCGCGTCCGGCGGAAGGAAGGCGCGCAGGTCTTCGCCGGTGAGGGTGGGGACCGCGCCCCGACCGGGCTGCGTTTCCCGCATGGCGATGGTGCCGCCGGTAGTGAGAATGCGTATTTTGCCCACGGCTTGCTCCTTTCAGGCTGGTCTGCGCGGCATGGGGAGCGCGCCGGCAACCCAGAGTGTCCGCGCAGTGTCGGCGCCCCTTTCGCAACCGACTATACCGCAGTTCTGGGGCGATGTCAAGGATGATGCCCCTGGCGCGCTCGGTCGGCGGAATCCCCCAGCACGCAGGGCTTTGCCCGCTCGGCCCGATGCCCCCGCGTCGGGCGCGCAGCAACCGCGAATCTACGCGAATGAACGCGAATTTGCCCCAGCCCGCAGGGCTTCGCCCCATCGGCCCGACGCTTTAGCGTCGGGCTGCCACGCGATCTATTCCATCCTCTCTGCGCTCTCCACGTGCTCGGCGGTGAGGTGCCGAGCGCGCACGCGGGGCGCAGCCGAACGGGGGCCTAGCGCGCGCGGAGGAGCGCCCGCGGCCAGCGCTCGGGCAACGCGGCGACCGCCTCCGGGTTATACCCGCGCGCCGCAACCGGCAGGAAGATGCGGAAAGGCAGGAAGCCAGGGTTTCGGAGTCGCGTTCCCGGCGAGTTGGACAGGCACGACCAGTTGAACACCTCGTCCGCGGTGCGGATGCAGAAGTAGTACACGCCGCCGTCGCCCTCCAGGCCGACTGCCGCGAACGACTCGGCGGAGCCGGCCTCTCGGGGTGCAGGCACGCCCGCCAGCGGGGTGGCTGCCTCCCAGTCGGCCTGGGTCAGGATGGGCGCACGCGCATAGCGAATCTCGTAGAGCGCGGCCGTCCCCTCCATGCCGTCGTCCCCGGGCGCCGTCCAGTAGAGCACAAGCGCGCCGTTGGCCAGAGCAGCCATGCCGCCGATGCGCAGGTCGGTGATGCACGCAGGGGGGATGGTGTCGCCGGAGCGCACGGTGAACACGCCGCCCGCCGACTGGCGGCCGGGTGAGCGGGCCGACGCCGTCGGCAGCGACAGCGTCAGCGCCGCGATGACAAGCGCGTAGGCGATCCGTCGTGTCATCGGCGACATGGGCTCTCGCAACTTTCTGCCGTCGCAAGGGCATGCGCGGACGTGGTGCCCAAGTCCTTGCGGCTACGAATCTTTCTGTTCGGGTCGGGCCTTCTTGCGCCTGCGGGCCAGGATCGCCGGTACGAGGCCGATGAGCACCGTCCCGCCCGCCGCCGAAAGCGTCAGCGCCCAGTTGATGCCGCCGGAGTTCGCGCGGGACTGCGCCGCGCCGCTCTCCTTGCCGGCGAGGCTGGCTTCTGCGGCAGGCTCCACGCGCAGCGTCTCCACCGGGCTCGCGGCGTAGGTCTGCCCGCCGATGGACAGGAGCGCCTGGAAGGCGTACTCGCCGGCCACCCAACCATCCGCCGGGATGAAGGCGTAGTGGAGTCCCAGGCTACCCTTCTCCAGCGGGGCCAGCGTGGCCATCTGAATCTGGGCGAGTGGAACGCCATCGCGATCCACCGTCAGGATGGTGCTTGCCTCGGGAAATGCCTGGTACAGGTTGTTGAGGGTGTACACGATGTCGGCGAAGGCCAGCGCGCCGTTGTCGTTGCGGTAGTTGGGCACGACGCCGAACCCCTCAAAATAGACCGTGGCGACGGTGAGGGTTACGGTCTTGGCCTCGCCGTCGGCCACGTCAAAGGTCTCCTCGCCCAGGCGCTGACCGCCCATGTAGGCGGCGGCCACGAATCGGCCAGGGGCAACGGTGACCTCCAGGTCGCCGGTTTCGGCGTAGGCGACCTCAAGCCGGGCGTCGCCGGCCAGCCGGAACAGGCGCACGGTCGCGGGCACCGGATCGCCCGACGGGCTTATCGTGCGGGCGTGCACGGTGGCCGACGCGCCCAGCACCACCAGCCGTGCGCTCTGGCCTGCCGCGCCCAGCAGTTGGATGCCCTGCGCTTCGGCCCTGTACGACTCGGCCGTGAGGTTGATGGTGTATTCGCCCGCCGGCGTGTCGTGGCTCACCGCCACGCCCACCAGGACTTTCTTCTGCTCGCCGGGCTTCAGCGTGAACCCTTCCTCGGACAGGAGAACCTCCACGCCCGCGGGCGCTTCCCAGGCCATGCGCACGCCGAATTCCTCGCTCCCCTGGTTGAACACGATGACGTAGATGCTGGGGGCGTTGACCGAGGAGCCTTGCGGAATCTCAAACGATTGGCGGTAGAACGAGCCGGACATCGCCAGCCCGCCCTGCGCACCCGCCGCAGGCGCGAGCAGCATCCCTGCGATGAGGATGAGCAGCGCCGCCGCGACCTGCTTCCGCCTATTCGCGTGCCGTAACCTGTTGCCCATACCTTCCCTCACGTGGGCCTAGGCCCCCTGGCCGTTGGCCCGTGATACCGACGGGTTCGGCTCCCGCACCCTCGCGAAGGCGCGGGAGCCGCCACCCCATCGGTTGTGCGCCCCTCTCCCAGGGCCTCAGTCGTTGATGATCTGGAAGTACACGTACCCGCTGTAGGTGTCCTCAAAGAACGGCGAGCCGAGTTTGAGCCACAGGCTGTTGCCGGTCTCGTCGTGGCCGCTTTCGCCGGTCTGGGTGCCGGTGTTGAAGGTAGCGTAGGCCGCGCTCAGCACCTGCACCGCGTCGGCGATGGTGTTGTCGTCATCGGCCATGAGCGAGAACTCGTTGGCCGCCGGCGTGCCCGCGGTGTTCAGGGTCGCCGTGTGCGACGCGCCGTCCCAGGAGCCGCTTGCCTTCACCTGCTGGTTGTAGCCGCCGTTGGCCAGGTAGTTGACCTGGATGCCGGCCTGGATGGTGTAGTCGGTGCCCGGCGCCAGCGTGCCCCAGTCCACCAGCGCCGTGTTCACGGTTACCTCGCCGTACCAGTTCATGTCGTAGTTACTGCCGTCGTAGAGCGTGCCGGTGGCGCTGTTGTCGTCGGTGGCCACAACGTAGGCGTCCCAGTCGGTGGCCTCGGTCGCCACTTTGCCCGGGCGGAAGTGGAACCACCACGTGCCGGTGCTGCCCGTCAGGCTAGGCTCCACGCAGTTGGCCGTTACGATGGCCCAGGTCGTGGGCGAGCCGGCGCTGATGGTCCACGTGGACGGCGTCCCCTTCGTCCACGTGAGAATGGCCGCGGTCTGCGTGTCGCCCGTCCCTGGCACATCGCCCGGATCGTCGTCGCCGTCGGCGTCAAAGAAGATCGTTACCTTGACGGTTGCCAGGTCGTTGAGCGTGTTGGCGTCGGTAACCGTAACCTTGACAGCGTACTCGGTGCCCGGCGTCATCGCCGTTACCTGGGTTGTGTGATCGGTCTCGTAGATACCCAAGTCCCCCACACTCGGGGCGGCGTTGGCCGTCGTGAACTGGCCCGTTGTCTGGTCTTCGTCGGCGAAGGCCGCCATCGGCAGCATGGCTACCAGTATAACCAGGGCTGCCAGGATTGCAAAGAACCGTCTCTTTTCCATTTCGCTATCCTCCTAGAGTTGGATTGTGTCGTCAATGAAGAATCCTTGTTTACGAATTTGCTGAAGACCGTGGATGCTTGTTATTCGCCTCTCGTTGCCTCCTTTCCGGCTATGGGCCGCGTTGTCTATGGCGCAATGCGATAGAAAATGGTTCCGACGTATGTCGTGTCTGGGATGCCCGACGATCCCAGGCGGAGCCAGAGGGTGTTGGTGGCGATGGCGTCCCCGCCCTCCGGCGTCCGCGTGCCTGCGCCGATGGTTGCGTATGCGCTGGAGCGGACGACTTGGGCGCCGGGCAGGTTGTTGGTGCTGTTGGCCTTGAGCGAGAATTGCCCGGGCCCGGGCATGCCGCTCTCGTTGAGCGCGATCCAGCGGGGCGCGCTGCCCCACGGGTTGGATGCCCGCACCTGCTGCTGGTACGGGCCGTTGGCGATGTACGTAACCGAGATGCCGGTTTTCGGGTTCGCAGGAAAGTCGGAGCCGAGCAGGACGACTCCCCAGTTGACGCTTGGCGTGTTCACGGTTACCTCCCCGTACCAGTTCATGTCATAATCGCTGCCGTCGTACAGCGACGCGTGCGCGGCGCTGGCGTCCCGCGTTGCGACCCAGGCGTCCCAATCGGTGGACTCGGCAGCCACCTTGCCCGGGCGGAAGTGGAACCACCACGTGCCGGAGGTGCCCGCCAGGTTGGGCTGGGCGCAGTTGGCGGTTACCAGCGCCCAGGTGGTGGGCGAGTCGGCGTCCATGCTCCACGAGGGCGTGGGGCCGTTGGTCCACGTGAAGATGGCGGCCGTCTGCGCGTCGCCCGAGGCGGGAACGTCGCCAGCGTCATCATCCCCGTCGGCGTCCAGGAAGACCACGACGCGCACCCATTGGAGGCTCGCCAGGCCGTCGGGGTCCGACACGGAAACTCCCACGGCGTACTCGGCCTGCGGGTCCATGGCCGTTACCGGGTTCACGCGGTTCGGCTCGTAGATGCCCAGGGCGTTGACCGACGGCGGGGCGTTGGTGGGCGTGGGCGTAGGGGTCGGCGTCGGGGTATGGGTTGGCGTGGGGGTCGGCGTTGGAGTTGAGCCTGGACAGCAGGGGCCGTCCAGTGAGCCAGTAGCCTCGTCAGGCGGTACACGCGCGGCCACCTGTACGATGGCGGGCGGATACTGCTCCGACAGTGTGAAGGTGAATGTCTGGGGCGGGTCGCCAGGCCGGATGTCCACATTCCAGTAGATGCCGTACAATCTCAGCCCCGGAACCCAACCGACGCTGGCGGGCGGGTTGCTGGAGACGACGGAGTGATACGTGGCAATCTCCAGTGCCCAGCGGTGCAGGCGGCGGGTGGCCCCACAGTCTTGTACCGTGTAGGTCCAGGTGGATGTGCCGTCGTCGTTGTACGTTACGCCGTCAAAGTGGAAGCAGTAGCCGGCAAGGGTCTCGCTGTCGGCGGGAAGGTTCCGCTGTTGTTGAGGGGCGTCTGTGCGAATGTCTCCGCGGGCGATAGGCGCGAGCAGGGCCGCCAGCAGCATCGCTGCGGCGATCAGCAGCCCCCGAATTAGCGCCCGTTTGTCCCGCCGTACCATGCAATCGTGCCTTTCATTACGCCCCTTGCGTGAAGAATGCGTGTAGAGAGCGTGAAAATCGCGTGAACTCGCCTTCATTTTATGCCTGCCAGCAGGCCCGCTCAATGGGAAAATGGTACTATCCGTGAAGGATGCGTGAAAGGGGAAGGGTTTGCGCAGATGATGGCAGGTACATCGTGAACCGACCGTGAATCGCGGGCGCGGGGGCGTCTGGAACACGAAAGGCTTTGAAACACGGAAGACCGCGAAATCTCACGAAAGGCGCGAAAGACTTTGGAACGTGAAAGACACGAACGGCCGCGAAAGACTTTGGAATACGAAAGACGCGAAATCTCACGAAAGGCGCGATAACTACAAAAGGCGAGAGAGGCTTTGCGTGTCCTTCGCGCAGTGCCCGGGGCCGGGGTGGGATGTGCGCCTTTCACGTGGGTGCGGCATGGCTCTCACCCGACGGTAACCCGACGCAAAGCAAGGCTCGCGTTCATTGGCGCGATCTCCAGGTTTGGTGTATATTGATAGGCGAACCCGAATTCATCGCCTCATGGGCGGCGGGGCGAGGGAACGAGATGAGCGAGGGACTACGCCGAAGCGCTGGACGGCTCGCCGTCAGCCTGCTGATTATGGCAGCAGGGCTTGTCCTCCTTGTCGCCTGGGCCTTGGCTGGCGCGGCGCGACCGTTCCCGCTGCGGCAGGATGACGGACGTTTCGCCTTTGCCGTGGCTGCCGACATGCGTTACTACACCGGCCCCGGCCTCTACGACACGCCGCAGTACTTCCGCGGCGCGGCCCAGGCCATTGCAGGCCTGGGCGTGGCCTTCCTCGTAACCCCGGGCGACATGGACCCTGTGCCGGATGCGTTCTGGACGATCACCAGCACCCTTGGGACCACACCCTGGTACCCCGTCGTTGGCAATCACGAACTCCCGGGGCAAGGGCGGGAACCCACCGCAGGGGCGAATCTGGCCTGGCTCAATGTTTACGACTATGGGCCGGTGAACCCTGGCCCTACCGGCTGCCCAACTACCACGTACTCGTTTGACTACGCCAATGCGCATTTCATCATGTTGAATGAATACTGCGACGCGGCGGGGGACCACGCCACAGATGGCGACATCCCTGACCACCTGTACAACTGGCTGGCGGCAGACCTGGCCGCCACCGACCGGCAGCATATCTTCGTCTTGGGCCACGAGCCTGCTTACCCGCTCCCCGACGCCGACAATGGCCGCCTGCGCCACGCCGACGACAGCCTGAACGCGCACCCCGCGAACCGCGACCGCTTCTGGGCGCTGCTCCGAGACCATGGCGTGCGGACCTACATCTGCGGCCACACCCACAACTTCAGCGCCGCGCGGATAGAAGGGGTGTGGCAGGTAGATGCAGGGCATGCCCGCGGACTGGGCGATGCCGGCGCGCCGAGCACGTTTCTCGTTGTCTATGTGGACGGCGGCCTCGTGCGGTTCCATGCCTATCGCGACGACGCCAGCGGTGGGGCCTACGCATTGCGACACGTGGGCTACCTGCACCCGACGGAGCGGCTGTACCTTCCGCTGGCGGCACAGGACAGGTAGTTGCAATCTGGCCTCGCCCGACGGCGCCCCCGGGCGGCGTGTTACCACGGCCCACAGGAGCCTCTTCGCGCCGTCCTGTCCGCTCCATCTTGACCCCTGGCCGCTCTGTGCTATCCTATAGCGCATCCTTTTACCATCTGGCGCATCAAAAGGAGTGTATCGGTGCCCGACGAGGCGGCCCTGTTGGAGAAACTACGCAGAGGCGATGCGGCGGCGTACCGCGAATTGGTGGACGCCTACTCGCCCCGCGTGTACCGGCTGGCCCTGGGCATGCTGGGCGACCCTGCCGAGGCCGAGGACGTGCTGCAGGAGACGTTCCTGAGCGTCTATCGCAACATCGGCGGTTTTCGCGGCGACTCGGGGCTGGGCACGTGGATTTACCGCATCGCGGCGAACGCCAGCCTGATGCGCCTGCGCCGCCACAGGGAGATCGCCTCGCTGGACGAGCCGATGGACGGCGGGGTCGAGCCGAAGATCGAGCCGTCGGGCGGGCTGTCATTGTCAGACCCCGAAGAGGCGGCCCTGAGCGCCGAAGTGCGCCAGGTGATGGCCCAGGCGATTGCGGCGCTGCCCGAGGCGTTGCGCATTGTGTTCCTGATGCGCGACGTGGAGGATATGCCGGCGGCGGAGGTGGCCGAGGCGCTGGGCCTCAGCGTCGCGGCGGTGAAGTCGCGGCTCCATCGCGCGCGAATGTTTCTGCGCGACCGCCTGCATCCGTACCTTGTCGCCGGTGAGGGAATGACATGAGTCCCGATGCCCATTGCCAACAACTGCTCCATCGCATCTGCGAGTACATGGATGGCGAACTGGACGCCGGAATGTGCGCCGAATTGGAAGCGCATCTGGCCGAATGCGAGGACTGCCGCGCGCTGCTGGACAGTCTGCGCAAGACCGTGTCGCTATACCGCCGGTGCGTGCCCGACGATCTGCCCCCCGACGTGCGCGCCCGTCTCCACGCGGCGCTCAACCTGGATCCGCCGGATGCCGGATGAGACACTAGGGCTGGGCTGCCGGTGCGCCTGCGGAGGACCGCGTGTCGCTCCGATGCCACAGTACGGCCACCACCCCTAGATACGCTCCATAGGCCACCACCTGCAACAGGGATGGGGTACCGCTGTATCCGAACAGGCCCCTCATGATGCCCCCTATCGCCCCCTTGTCGTGCAAGGCCGGGTACGGTCCGCCATCGGGGGCGGGCGGGTTGATGTCCCACACGTGCTCCACGATGACCGGCAAGACGCCGGCCTCCTGCAGTTCGTGCACGCCCATTCCGACCAAGCCGGCAGCGAACAGGATGAGCAGTGCGTTCGTAACAGCGAAGAAAGAGCGCAGGCTGATCTTCAGCGACCCGACGAACAGCGCATAACCTAGGGCTACGGCCGCGACAAGACCTGCCACGGCTCCGATGAGGTTGTTGTCGGGCGAGGCGATGCTGGCAGCGCTGAGGAACAGCACCGTCTCTATCCCCTCGCGTAGGATGGCGACAAAGACCAGCGCAAACAGTCCCGCGCGGTTTGCCCCCCGGAGGGTTGTGGCCACCTTGGCCTCCAGTTCGGCGGCGATGTGATGCTGGCGCATCATCCAGAGAATCATGGTCGTGAGCAAACCCGCACCCACGAGCATGGTGATGCCCTCAAACAGTTCCTCTGCGCGGCCCTCAAACCCGCCCGCCAACGCGGCAAACAGCAACGCACCCAGACCGCTAGCCGCAGCCCCTGTGGCAACGCCCGCGTACACCACCCGATTGTGGTGCCTCTGGCCGGTGCGCGCCAGATACCCTAGGACAATTCCCACCACCAGCGCAGCCTCCAGGGCCTCGCGGAATGTAACCAAGAAACTTGGAACCATCGTATGCTCCTTGACAAACTTCGGTCTCCGAGGAGGAGGACCTCGGAGACCGAAGATAAGGTAGGGAAGGTCTATGCACTGTACAGTATATCCCGAAGCGAAGGCCACGCCATGCGCCATTAGGCCTGTTGCCCACAGGTCAAATGGCGGGGGCACGGGCTAGAAGTCCCAGTCCGGATGCGGCTCCGGCACGCGCAATACCGCGTCCAACTCGTGCAGCAGCCCCTCCGGCCCCGACAGGGTGTCGGTAACGGCCAGGCCTGTGGCGGGCCGCACGCCCAACCACAGGCGCGTGAAGGCGTTGACCGTGGCGGAGAGCGTCGGCAACGATGAGTCCACGCCCCGCTCGGCCGCCGACGAGGGGCCGAGGGTTACCACGTAGTCGCCGCCGACGCCTCGCCACGCCGCCCCCTCGCCCAGGTACGGCTCAATGGGGTCCGACAGGCGCAGGTTGAACCGCACCTGACCCCAGGGCAGGTGGGTGCGCGCCAGACATCCCGGCAGGTCGCAGATGCGCATCTGCCAGTATGCGGTGGCAGCCATCTGGTTCTCCATGTCTGCGCCGCGGGTGGCCCTGCGGGTGTGGAAGGGGTACTCCAGCAGGTCCTGGATTTGGATGTCGGGCGGTTCGCGCATTTGCACCAGAAGCACCTGGTCGCCCCAACTCCGAACGAGCGCCATGAGTTCCAGGAACTGGGCGGGGGTCTGGTACGCGAGCCACAGGATGCGGTAGGGGCCGATTTCGCGGTTGGCCGGCACGCACCACAGGTGATGGGTCAGGGCGCCGTCGGGGCCGTCGGCATAGCCCAGGCCGAACCCGCCGTGCTCTACCATCTCGCCTCGGCTCAAGGCGAGGGGCGGGAAGTTGAGGCTCCCATGGCGGCGGCGGCGCGCCAGGCGGGAGGCGTGGATGGCCGGCGCGTCGTCCAGGCTCAGGCGGCGCGGCACGCGGGGGCGCACGCTCTCCTTGAGGGCGGCCGGGTCAAAGCGTGCGATGTGCTCGTACACGCCCGTGCCGAAGCCGAGGGCGTCGTAGAACCCCTGGTCAAACGCGCCGAGGCCCGCGACGAGCGCGCCATCGGCAGCGGCCTGGGCCAGCGAGTGGGCCGTGAGCCGCCGGGCCAGGCCCTGCTTGCGGGCAACGTAACTGGTGGCGACGGCCGCCACGCCCGCGAAGGGCAACTCCTCGTCCATGTAGCGCAGGGAGCCCGGGACGATGGCAACGGCGCTTTCAGGGCAGCCCCTGATGTCGGCGACGAGGGTCTGGCCGGCCCCCAGAAGGTCGTCCACGGCTTCCTCTTTGCCTTCTTTGAGCCAGCCGATCTCCCACCAGATGCGTAGGACGGCATCGCGGTCCTTTGTAGGGTCGTAGCGGCGGAAGTTCACGCAAGCACCTCTCAGGCGGAGTTTGGCGTCCAGGCACAGTGCACAGGGCGCGGATGGGATTGTACCCTGTCGGGCGTCGGGCGGCAAATGGGGGGCGCCGCGACCTCGTGGGTTCTTCTCTCGCGCTACACCCGCAACTCCACCACGTCGCCATCCTGGAGGACGTAGTCGCGGGGGACCATCTGGCCGTCAAACTGCGCGCTGCCCCACACGCGCGCTGCTTTCAGGTCGCGCAGGAAGTCCTGATGCACCGCGGCGGCGAAATCTTCCACCGTGCTCCCCTTCTTGATGACAAACGGCGCGCTGAAGTCGGGGTCTCTTCCGGGCGGCTTGGCGTAGATGCGGATGACGCCCAGGTTCTGGAAGACCTGGTGCTTCAGCCGCTCCAGGTTTCGCCCCGTCGTCGCCGAGACGGGCATCACGGGCCAATCCTCGTCCAGCAGTTCGCGGAAGATGTCGTACACCTCGTCCCATTCCTCGGAGTCGGCCTTGTTCGCCAGCACCAGGAACGGCTTGAACGTCCAGCGGCGGTCTTCGGGGTAGCGGGCCTTGCGGTGCAGGGGGACGATGCGGCTCTGCTCCAGGAGCGCCACCGACTCCTCCAGGTGCTGCAGTGGGTCCGTGCGCACGTCCACCACCAGAAGGATGAGGTCCACGCGGCGCAGGAGGTCCATCATCGCCGGCTCTACGAATTCGGCGCTCAGGGGCGGCGTGTCAATCAGTTGAATCTGGACGTTTTCCACCGGCATCATGCCTGGCGTCGGCGTCCAAGTGGTGAAGGGCGCGTCGGAGACCTCCGGCTCGGCGTTGGTCAGCGCCCGCACCAGGGCCGATTTGCCCACGTTGGTGGGGCCGACGACGGCCACCTGCCCCGCGCCCTCGCGGTCAATCCGATAGGCCGACTCGCGGCGGCTGACGGCCTTGGCCCCCTGGGGGCTGGTGCGCAGTTTGGACAGTTTGCGCCGCAGGTCGCCCACCAGGTGCTCGGTGCCCTTGTGCTTGGGAATCAGGGCGATGAACTCCTCCAGCCGGGCGATCTTCTCCTCGGTCGTCTTCGCCTCTCGGTATCGCTTTTCGGCCTCCTGGGCCTCTGGGGGAAGGTTGGTCGGCATGATTCCCACTCGCGCAACGGTCTGGCCCATTGTATGCGCGATTTGCGGGGCGCGTCAAATGGCGCGGGGCGAAGTCGCGGCGCGCCACCCGTGCGCGGGTCGGTCTTGCCGGCCGGACGGCGACTCGGGTCCGTGTTTTGTTGGCGACGAAGGCGCGACGCACTTCCGGAAGTGCGTCGCATCTGGCTCACCAATACAATGGAACCGAGCCCAGATTGCTGCCGCTTGCTTGCGGCGGCGCGCGCCCTGGGGTATAATCCGGCTGTCGATGAGCAACTTGACGTCATTCCGACAAGGATAACACGATGCTAACCTTTCTTCAGTTCATCCCGTTTCTGCTTCTGGTGCTCCTGGCCAACTACGCCGAACGACAGCAGGCGGTCAAGTACGTGGTGTACGCGCTGCTGGCGCTGATGGACGCGGCCTGTTTGCTGGGGAGCCTGGTCTTCGCCGCCGCGTATGTATTGCAGGCGTACATGCCGCCGGAACTCCTCGTTTTCTTGAACGCGAACCTGCTGGGCATAGCGGCGGTGTTGTTTCTGGTGGGCGCGGTAGGGTTGGCCGCGCTTGTGCCGCCGGTGCGCCGCTGGATCGCCCGCTTCACCGACACCAACCCCGCCTCGCCCGTCGGCGTCGTCGCGCTGTCCTTCGCCGCCTACTACGTTGGCGCAAGCGTGGGCCAGGTGCTCTTCGTGGGCGGGCTGGAGGGTCTGGCCGCGCTGCCGCTGGAAACTACGCTGGCCGACCTGCTGCTGACGGGCCTGGCGATGGTGATGTTCGGCGTGTTCGGCGTGGGCTGGCCCATCCGCCGCGCGTGGGGCGACACGCTGCGCCGCCTGGGCCTGCGCCGGCCCACGTGGAGGCAGGCGGGCTTCGCGCTTGGGGCGGTGGCAGGATTCCTGCTGCTGGACTACGCCGTGGCGGTGGCGTGGCATGCCTTGAACCCGGACCAGTACGACTTCATCGGGCGGGTGAGCCTGGGCTTGTTCGGCGAGATGAGCGTGGCCAAGGCGGCTGCCATCGGCCTGTCGGCGGGCATCGGCGAGGAGATTCTGTTCCGCGGCGCGGTACAGCCCCGCTTCGGCCTGTGGATCACGGCGCTCCTGTTCACCGCAGGGCACACGCAATACGGCCTCAGCCCCGCCACGCTGGAGGTTTTGCTCATCGGCATCGTGTTGGGTATCATCCGCAACAGGGCGAACACCACCACCTGCATCGCCATTCACGTGCTGTACAATTTCGTGGACATCCTGTTGCTGCCGCTGTTTCCGTAAGCGAGCCATTAGCCGAGAGCCTTTAGCCATTCGCGTTGAGCCGCAACGTTGGGGCTGATTGGGTAGCCAAAGGCTAGAGGCTAACGGCCAAAGGCTAACGGCTAATGGCCAAAGGCCGATCTCCAATGACCGATTTGGAAGACCGTCTGCGCAAACTGAGATCACTGGGCGTGCACAAGGGGACGGCGCACCTGAAGCCCGCCCCGCCCGCCCGACGCCGCTACCCGGTGGAAGACCTGGTGGCCGGGCGCGTGGTGGAAAACGAGGCAGGGGCGTTCTACCTGGTGGAGGAGACGTTTCCGCTCCATCATGCCCACGGCGCGCCCACCCTGGGCGACCTGCTGGCCTGTCCGTGCGATGTGCCGGCGCGGTTGGCGCGCGACCCCGCCATCGCCGACATGGACTACCGCCGCGCCGCGTTCCTGGACATTGAGACCATCGGCCTGGCCGGCGGCACGGGCACCGTCGCCTTCATGGTGGGGCTGGGGTTCTACGAGGACGACGCCTTGCGCGTGGAGCAGTACTTCATGCGCGACTTCCCCGAGGAGCCGGCCATGCTCGCTGCCCTGGCGCGGCGGCTGGACGATATGGACTGGCTCGTGAGTTTCAACGGCCGCGGGTTTGACCTGCCCATCTTGACCACGCGCTTCATCATGAACCGCATGCCGCCCCGCCTTGCCGATGCGCCCCATCTGGACCTCCTGTTTCCGGCGCGGAGACTGTGGAAGTCGCGCCTGGAATCGTGCCGACTGAGCGCGCTGGAGAAGGCGATCTTGGGCTTCTACCGCGACCAGGCCGACGTGCCCGGGTATCTGGTGCCGCAGATATACTTTGACTACCTGCGCACGGGCGACGCCCGCGAGATCGCCCGCGTGTTCTACCACAACCTGTACGACATCGTGTCGCTGGCGGCGCTGGCGGGGCACATGTGCCGCCTGCTCCACGCGCCCGACGCCGCGACCACCGTCCCGGGCGAAGACCTGCTCCGCGCCGCCGTGCTGCTGGAGCAGGCGGGAGACGCCGCGCGGGCCGAAGCCGCCTACCGCCGCGCCATCGCATCGCCCCTCTCGCCCGAGGCGCGCGAGGAGGCCCTGCACCATCTGGCCGTGCTCCTGAAGCGGCAGGGGCGGCGCGACGAGGCCCGCGAAATCTGGCGCACCCTGGCCGAGGCCCGCTACGGGGCGGATGTCGCCGCGCTGGTAGAGTTGGCCAAGGACTGCGAGCACCGCCAGCGGGACTACGCCGCGGCGCTGGCCTACACCGAGCAGGCCCTGGCGCGGGTACAGGCGTGGCCGCCCGGCGCGCAGAAGACCCGCGCCCTGGCCGAGTTGCAGCGCCGCGCGGAGCGGGTGAGGAGAAAAACGCTCGCGGGTGGGGGCGCGGCATAAGGGCGAACCTGCGTGCCTGCCTCGCTGCAGTGGAAGCGCGAACGGACGCGTCGCGCGCTACTCTCGCACCCAGACCCGCACGACGGCAATGCAGCCCACGGTGGCGGCCAGGGAGACGGCCGCAAGCCCCGCTACCCCTAGCCGCATGAGCGCCCACGGCCCCGACACGCTGGCCACGCTGGCTCCCGCCAACCCTACCACCGCGCCCAACGCCAACGCCTTGCCCCGTTCCTCGGGCGCCTGTTCACTTAACAGCGGAATCAGACTGACGATGGAGAACTCAAACGCGAAGCGCATGAGCGCGATGCCCGCAAGGGCAGGAACCAGCCCGCGGTTCAGGACGGGCAACAGCGCATACGCCACCAGCGAGAGCGCCAACCCGCCCAGGACGCTGCGCCGCTTGCCCAGGCGGTCGGCGGCCACGCTCACCAGGACGCTAGCCGCCAGGTCCGCTGCGCCCACCACCAGCGCCGTCGCGCCCAGGGCCACCGCGTCCAGACCGTACTCGCCCTGGAGCCACGCGCCGTACACGATGGAGACGTTCATTCCCGCCAGCACCAGAAGCCCCATGACGGCAATGGTGGCCCAGGCCGATGCCCCGTTGGTGCGAAAGGCCACGAGCCGCCCCTTCGCGCCGAGGCTAAGGCTACCGCCATGCGCCTGGGGCGGGGGATCGGCAGGTGCCACAGGCGGCGCTCCCTGGAACAGCCATGCGGATATGACGATTCCGGCGCCCAGGATGAAGAACGGCGCTCGCCACGAGGTCCGCTGGATCAGGAATCCCATGGCCGACAGCCCGACGAGGTTGGACAGCGCCCAGGCGTATTCCACGATGCCCAGGCCGCGCGCGCGGCGGTCGTAGGGCAGGCGTGTGCTCAGATACGCCTGAAGCGAGGGGACGAATGCCGCTGTTCCCACCCCCACCGTGAGCATCCCCAGCGTGAGAGCCCACGGCGAGCGGCTGGCGCCGATGAGGATCATGCCTGTACCCGAGATGACCAGTTCGGCCTGGAGGATGCGGCGATACCCGAAGCGGTCGGCCAGCGCGCCGAAGATGGGCGCCGTGAAGCCGACGGCGTTGCGGGCGCCGAGGAGCCTACCCAGCGCGACGATGTCCATGCCCATGCCCGCGGCGAAAATCGCCAGGAACGGGCCGAACATCTGCTTGGCCGTGTCCACCAGCAGGCGGGTGCCCAGGCTGATGCTGATGAGCCAGGCGGTGGAATGGGAGCCTGATGCCGATGACGTTGTGGCGTTTCCGTTGCGCGTCAAGCGATGCTCTCCGTGGCGAAGGATTATGCTATTGTACCACAAGTGGCGGCAGGGGCGCGAAGGGGGCGGGGCGGGCATGCCGACCTCACCCCCTCAATCCCCCTCTCCCGCCGCGGGAGAGGGGACGGCCGAAGGCCGGGGGTGAGGTGTGTCTGCACGCCGCCCGACGCTGAAGCATCGGGCTGAAAGGACGAAGCCCTGCGGGCTGGGAGTAGCCCCCGAAGGGGGCTTTGTTCCGCCAGCGCGGGGGTTCAGCCCCGCGCGGGTGGGCGCGGTGGCTGCCCGACGCGGGGGCATCGGGCTGAAAGGGCGAAGCCCTGCGGGCTGGGAGTAGCCCCCGAAGGGGGCTTTGTTCGTTCAGCGCGGGGGTTCAGCCCCGCGCGGGTGGGCGCGGGCGCGACTTTCGTGGCTTTCGCGTCCTTCGCGCTCCGAACACACCCCCGTAGCGCGGGGGTAGCCCTGCGGCGCGGTGTGTGGCCCGCGAGTGCCCCTCACCCTGGCCCTCTCGCCGCGCGGCGGGGCGGGGGAATCCCAGGGCGGACGGCTGGGATCGCCGCCCGATTTGACAGGCAATGTCCGGCGTGCTAAAATGATACCGACCAGTCGGTTTGAAAGGAGACGACATGCCCGTACAGCAGCGAGCCGAGGAGACCCGCACGCGCATTCTGAGCGCGGCGGCCGATTGCTTCGCCCAGCAGGGATACGAAGCCGCCAGCGTCGCCGACATCTGCGAGCGCGCCAGCGTGAGCAAGGGCGCGTTCTACCACCACTTCCCCAGCAAGCAGGAACTGTTCCTCGCGCTGCTGGGCGATTGGCTTGGCGGGCTGGACACGCAACTGCGCGCCGTCCGCGGGGGCGCGGCCAGTGTTCCCGATGCCCTGCGTGAGATGGCGGGCATGGCGGCGTTTGTGCTGGGTTCCGCGGGCGAGCGCCTCCCGATGTTCCTGGAGTTCTGGACGCAGGCCGCGCACGATCCCGAAGTGTGGGCGGCTACAGTCGCGCCCTACCGTCGGTACCGCGACTTCTTCGCCAGCCTGCTCGGCGCGGGGGTGGCCGAGGGATCGCTGCGGCCGGTGGATGCCCAAGTCGCAGCGCAGGTCATCGTGGCCCTGGCGGTCGGGATGATCCTCCAGGGGCTTTTGGATCCCGATGGAGCCGACTGGAGCCGCTCTGTGCGCGAAGGGATAGAACTGCTCCTCAAGGGACTGGAAACGGGTAGGACCGAATCATGAAGCGAGGTGAAAGGCGATGAGAGTATTGCTAACAGGCGCGTTTGGGAACATCGGCGTCAGCGCGCTGGAGAAACTGGTGGCCCAGGGGCACCAGGTAACGTGTTTTGACGTCAAGACCAAGGCGAACCAGAAGGCGGCTCGCCGATTCAAGGGGCGCGTGGAGGTCATCTGGGGGGATTTGCGGCGGCCCGAGGATGTGCAGGCGGCGGTGCGCGACCAGGATGTGGTGGTGCACCTGGCCTTTGTCATCCCGAAACTTTCGGCCACAGGCGTGGGTTGTGAGGAGCGCCCCGACTGGGCGTGGGAGATCAACGTGGGCGGGACGCGGAACCTGATTGCGGCGATGAAGGCGCAGCCCAAGCCGCCGCGGCTCATCTTCTCCTCTTCGCTCCACGTGTACGGCCTCACGCAGCACAAGCGCCCGCCGCGGAAGGTGTCGGACCCCATGCAGGGTACCGATCACTACACCCGCCACAAGATAGAGTGCGAGCAGATGATCCGCAGGTCGGGGCTGAAGTGGAGCATTCTTCGCTTCGGGGCTGCACTGCCGCTGTCGCTGCGGCCAGATCCTGGGATGTTTGACGTGCCTCTGGACAATCGCATGGAGTTCGTCCACACCCGCGACGTGGGCCTGGCTATCGCCAACGCCGTGAGTTCGGACAAGGTGTGGGGCAAGGCGCTGCACATCGGCGGTGGACCGCGTTGTCAGTTCTACTTCCGCGAGATGGCCACGCGGCTGCTGGAAGCGATGGGCATCGGAATGCTTCCCGACGAGGCGTTTGCCAAACAGCCCTTCGCCACCGACTGGCTGGACACTACGGAGAGCCAGAAGATTCTGCAATATCAGCGTTACGACTTTGGCGACTACGTGCAGGAAATCACGGCCCTCCTAGGGTTCCGGCGTTACCTTATCCGCATGTTTCGGCCGTTTGTCCGCCTGTACTTGCTGAGCCAGTCGCCCTACATGCCGCGGAAGGGATGGGGGTGGCTTGCGAAGTTGGGCGCGAAGCCCAGGGGGCCGAAGGTGGCCGAGGGCGGGGCCTAGGGGGCGGCGAGGTTCGGCCCTCACCCTGGACGGTGGCGCCCGATTCCACCGCCGAGCGCGCCGAGGGCGCAGAGGGGCCCGACGCTGAGCGCGGGTTGGATGCGCGGGCATGCCGACCTCACCCCCTCAATCCCCCTCTCCGCGAGCTTCAGGGGCGGACAGGGGTGAGGTGCGTGTCGGAAAACTCAGGCGGTTCGTGGGCATGGGCACCTTCTGAATATGAACGCGTGCAAATGGTGTGCTTGAATCTGCGCCTGCCAGTTCGGGGCATC
>JACIWU010000060.1 GCA_014360805.1 Chloroflexota bacterium | reverse complement strand
CCAGCCGGTTTCCATGCCTACCCACCGCCTCCACCGGTGATGGAAAGCCGCCCTACACGCTTGACCTCACCCATCCCCACCCCAGCCCTCCCCTTTCCTCTCCGCGCGCGGAGAGGAAAGGGGAGGGTGCGGGAGGGGTTAGGTGGGGTAGACATGCAGACCGCGCGGCAAAATGGCGGCCCCCGCCCTTTGCATGTATACTTGAGGCCGTTGAGGAAAATGTTCAGAGAGAAACGGAGTAAGGTAAGATATGGAAGCAACCGTTCCTGTGGGCAGTTCCAACATCGGGCTGCAGATCGGCATCCTGCTGGTGAGCGTGATCTGCGTCGCCTTCTTTTCCAGTTCCGAGGCGGCGCTGATCTCCGTCAGCAAGATTCGCCTGCGCAGCCTGGCCGACAAGGGAGACCGACGCGCTCAGGCGGCCCTGCGGGTGGTGGCCAACCACGACCGCCTCTTCGCCACGATTCTCCTGACCGAGAACGCCTTCATCATCCTGGCGTCGTCGGTCGGCACGGCCTTGGCGCTGCGCCTGCTGGGCGAGGGCGGCCAGTACGTCGCCACGCTCATCATGACCATCGTTCTCGTAACCTTCGGCGAGATCACGCCCAAGACCTTCGCCGCCGCCAATGCCGAACGCATGGCGCTCATAGAGGGCCGCCTGATAGAGGTTGCCATCAAGATCATGACGGTGCCCGTGTGGCTGCTGACCCGCGTTACCAACTTTTTCGTGCGCACGTTGAGCGGGCGACATCGTCCCCGGCCGCCCATCGTTACCACCGACGAGTTGCGCATGCTGATTGACATCGGGGGCAGGGAAGGCGCGGTGCGCGAGGCTGAGCGGGCCATGCTCCAGAACGTCTTTGAACTGCGCGACCGCCGCGTGCACGAGGTGATGATTCCCCGCAATCAAATCGTGGCGCTGGAGCAGGAGCAGACCCTGCGCGAGTTCCTGGACCAGTTCGCCGCTTCCAGGCATGCCCGCTTTCCTGTGTACAAGGGCGACCTAGACAACATCGTCGGATTCATTTCGGTCAAGGACGTTCTCCTGTGGCTGGCCCGCTCCCCCGAGGTCTTGGACC
The DNA here is from genome assembly GCA_014360805.1 of Chloroflexota bacterium. Classification (NCBI taxonomy): domain Bacteria; kingdom Bacillati; phylum Chloroflexota; species Chloroflexota bacterium. Next base: position 17,510 of record JACIWU010000060.1, on the reverse strand, counting down.
GGCCCGTGAAGGAGATCATGCGCACCCCGCCGTTGGTGGTGCCCGAGACCAAACTGGTGAGCGAACTCTTCGCCGAGATGCGGAACAAGCAGGTGCAGATGGCCATCATCCTGGACGAGTACGGCGGGACGGCGGGGCTGGTAACCCTGGAAGAACTGGTGGAGGAGATTGTGGGGCAACTCAGCGACGAGGTAGCGACGGTGCGCCCCGCCGTCCGACGGGTGGACGCGCATACCGTGCGGGTGGATGCCCAACTGCGCGTGGACGAGGTGAACGAGGCGCTGGGCCTGTCGCTCCCCGAGAGCGACCTCTACGAAACCCTCGCAGGGATGCTGATGGCGCGGATGCAGAAAGTGCCCGACGAGGGGGAGACCTACGAGTACAAGGGCATCCGACTGCGCGTTACCCGTCGGCGCGGCGCTCGGCTGGAGGAGATTGAGATCACCCTGCCCAATGCGCGGTAAGCAAAAAGGGAGCGGAACGCAGGTCCCGCTCCCTTTCTCCGTGGCGATGTCCTCGCGCTAGGCGGCCTTGTCATCCACGCGCGTCTGCTGCGCCTCTTCCAGGAACTTGTGAACCTCAGCCTGGGTACGTTTGAACCGCCGGACGAGGGTAGCATCCGTGGCGTTCATAGCCCGGATGGCGCGTTGCGCGCAAACCACACACCCCAGGCCCGCGCGGTAACTCCCCGCCTCGCAGCCCACGCACCCCGCCGCCCGGATGACCATCAGCGTCAGCGCCAGGCTATCCTCGTGCGTCGGGGGGAGCGCCGCAACGCGATCCACCAGAGCCTGCCACTGGGGTCCCGCAACATCGCGCAACTGGCTCAGCAGCCGATGCGGGAAAAACAGCTCTGTCGTCCGATTCATCTATCTGCACCTCTGTACGAGTTTTTCACAACCAACCGGCGCTTCTTTCGCCGGCTCGGCAAATAAAAGGCGCAAGGATCGCCCTCACGCCCTCCTCACTCCCCTGTGTTGGGCCGATGCAATTCGCATGGCCGGCCCGAAAGCCTTCCAACCGCGCCCGTATAATACCACAGGTTGGCGAAAAAGTCAACTATAATTATTTGGAATCCCGCCGCGGGCGTGCTAAAATGGTGCCGGCGGCGCTTGCGCCGCTTATCTCTTGCCTGCAAATCGCAGGATTGTGAGGAGTTCGCTTCCCATGCAGATCGGCATCATCGGCCTGCCCAATAGTTCCAAGACGACCATCTTTGACGCCCTCACGCACGAGAACGTGGAGACGACGCCCGTCTCGTCGGGGCAGTTTGAAATTCACTCCGCCGTGGTGGATGTGCCCGACCCGCGCGTGGACCGCCTGGCGGCGATGTTCCGCCCGCGCAAGGTTACGCGCGCCCGCGTGCAGTACAACGACATCGCCGGGCTGACCCCCGGCGCGGGCAAGTCCGGCGGGTTCGCCGGCCCCCTGCTCAACGCCATCGCGGCCAACGACGCCCTCCTCCACGTGGTGCGCGCCTTTGAGGACGCCTCGGTGCCGCACGCGCGGGGCAAGGTGGACCCCGTCCGCGACCTGCACGACCTGGATGTGGAACTCATCCTGTCGGACCTGGGCATCGTGGAGCGCCGCATAGAGCGCCTGGAGAAGGACATCCGACGCAGCGGCCCCATCGGCGACGCCGCCCGCGCCGAAATGGCGCTAATGCAGCGGTTCAAGGCCGCCCTGGAGAACGAGATTCCCCTGCGCGACCTGGAACTCACGCCGGATGAAGAGCGGCTGGTGCGCGGGTTCGCCCTCCTGACGCTGAAGCCCGTGCTGGTGGTGCTGAACGTGGGCGACGAAGGCCCGGCCGATCCCTCTGCCATTCTCACCTACCCGCACCGCCGCTCGGCGGTCATCGCCCTGCGCGGCGCGCTGGAGAAGGAAATCACCCAGTTGGACGCCGAGGCCGCTGAACTCTTCCTGACCGAGTACGGTATCTCGGAGCCGAGTTTGCGGCGCATGATCCGCCTGTCCTACGACCTCCTCGGCCTGCACTCCTTCTTCACCGTGGGCGAGGACGAGGTGCGGGCGTGGACCATCCGCAAGGGCGACACGGCTTTGCAGGCCGCGGCCGCCATCCACACGGACCTGGCGCGCGGGTTCATTCGCGCGGAGGTGGTGGCCTACGACGACCTTATCGCAGCCGGCTCCCTGGCCGAGGCCAGGCAGCGGGGGGTTGTCCGCCTGCAGGGGCGGGACTACGTGGTGCAGGATGGCGACATCCTGAACATCCGCTTCAACGTCTAGGGGGCGCGTCCGAGGTTTCGCCTAGATTTCGCCCAGAAGGTCGGCCAACTCCTGCATGCGGAAAGGCTTCTGCAAGACCCCGAGCAGCCCATGCTTGAGCAGCCGCTCTACTTCTTCGCTATCGCTGTAGCCCGTGGTGAGGATGACGGGCAACGACGGGGTGATTTTCCGCAGCCGCTCAAACAGTTCCAGCCCGCCGATCCGCGGCATGGTCATATCGGCCACGACCGCGGCGATTTCGCCCGCGTGGGCCTCGTAGATGCGGAGCGCCTCGGCCCCGTTGCGGGCCAATATGGCGCGGTAGCCCAGCCGCGCCAGCATCCGCTCCATCAATTCGCGCACCATCTCCTCATCCTCGGCCACCAGGACCGCCTGGCCCTTTCCCCGGCGAGCCACGCTTGGGGCTACGACGGGCCGCTGGGGCTGCTCGTGCTGCGGCGGGAAGTAGATGTGCACCTGCGTGCCCACGCCCTCCTGGCTTTCCAGGAAGATGTAGCCGTCGTGTTGCTTGACGATGCCGTAGGCTTGCGCCAGGCCCAGACCCGTCCCCTCGCCCACGCCTTTCGTCGTGAAGAACGGCTCAAAGGCGTGGGACAGCACATCCGGGGACATCCCGCGGCCGGTGTCTTCTACCCGCAGGTACACGTAAGGCCCCGGCCGCATCACCGGGTAGCGGGCCAGCAAGGCCGAATCCGTAACGATGCGGCGCAGGGAGAGGGTCAGTATGCCGCCGTTGGGCATGGCGTCGCGCGCATTGGAAACCAGGTTCATGAGCAGTTGCTGAATCTGGGTGCTGTCGGCGAAGATGGTGTAATCGTCGGGCGGGAAGTCCGTGCGGATGGCGATAGTCTCGGGAATCGTGCGGCGCAAGAGCCTGGCGAGGTCGCGGAGGAATGTGTCCAGCCGCAGCGGGGCTTTCTGCAGGATGGACCGCCGGCCAAAGTCCAGAATCTGGCGCACCAGGTGGGCGGCCCGCTGCCCCTGCTGCACGATCTGCTCCAGGTCGGCGCGTAGTTCCGGCGAGATGTTCGGCGCGCCCAGGTTGAGTTGCGCCAACCCGATGAGGGTGGTGAGGATGTTGTTGAAGTCGTGGGCGATGCCCCCTGCCAGTTGGCCCAGCGCGGCCAGCCGCGCCTGCTGTTCCATTCGCACGCGGGCCTGGTGCTGCTCGGTGAAATCGTGGATCGTCAGCACCGTGCCCGGGGTGCCCGTCGGCGTGGTGTAGGACACAGCCGACAACTGCACCACCAGGCGGGGCTGCGCCTCCCCGACGATGCACTCCGACGGCCCTGCCTCGGCAGTGCGGGCGCGCAGTTCGTCCATCGCGAACCCGCACAACTCCTGGAGCACATCGCCCTCGCGCAGGTCCGTGATGCCGAGGAGCGGCAACAGCCTGCGCGCCGAAGGGTTCGCGGCCACAAGGCGGTCTTGGTGATCCAGCAGCACCACGCCCTCCTGCATGGCCTCCAATGCTTCTTCCATGCGGGTCCGCTCGGCTTGGGCCAGGGCGCGAAGGCGCTGCAAGGCGTTGGTCAGCAGGCCCGCTGCCGCCCTCAACTGGCGGCGCTGATCGTCGCCCAGGGCGTTTTCTGCCTCGCAGGCGATGGTCAACCCGCCTAGCCGCTGGTCGGCTGCACCCGCGGGTTCCACGATCAGCGAACCGAGCGCGCTCAGCGGAGGCTCGTCAGGGTGCTCTATGTTCCAGGCGACCCTATGCCGAAAATCCGCCGCGTGCATGCCCTCAACGAAGGCGCCGCCCAAATGCGTGCACGTCTGGTCCATGAGAGCCTGGGACAGCGGCTCGGGAAGGGGTCTGCTGGCGTGCAGCACCACGGGATACAGCCCACCGCCCGGCTGGGTTACCGCCACAGCCGCCACCTCCACGCCGCGGATGCCCATCAGGTACTCGGCGATGGCCGCGAACAGGTCGTCTGGGCGCAGGCTGTAGCCCAGGCGCTGGGACAGTTCGTACAGGGCCTGGATCTCCGCGGTGCGGTCCTGCACCCGCACCTCTAGCGACGCGTTCAGTTCTTGCAGCGCGCGCCAGTGCAGATGGGATTCCACGCCCGCCGCCAGCACCGGCCCCAACTGGTCCAGAAGGTCAAGGTGAGTTTCGCGGAAGGCGTTGGGCTCGTCCGCCAGCAGGACCAACCCCACGCGCAACTCGTCGCGCAGGATGAGGGGATAGGCGAGGATGCTGCGGACGCCCTGCCCCGCCATCGCCGCGTCTTCGGCGTAGGCATTGGCAAGAGTGTCGTTCTGGACAACCGGCGCATGAAGCACGAAGGCCAGCCCCAGCACGCTGTCGGGCGGAATGCGCTCCATCTTCGGGCCGTACACCGTAGCCGCAGCCTTCAGGCGTGCCGCCGTAGGCTCGGCTTCTTCAGGGGCGTGGGCAATGTGGCCCATCGGCCAGGCGCCGAGGATGCCGGTGGAGAACGGGATGTACGGCTGCAATGCGGCCAGCGCCCCCTGTAGCCGCTCGCCGGGGAGAAGTTCGGCGATCTTGCGGCTGATGTCGGAGGTGGCCATTTGTCGGCGACTCGTGAGCACGGCGTCGGTAATGTCCAGGATGACGCCCTGGATTACCGGCCGTGTGAACTCCGGGCTTTCCAGGACGATCCCCAGGTTCCGCACCCATCGCTCCGAACCGTCCGCCGCCACCAGCCTGTGCTCCAGGACAAAAGGCGCGCCCGTTCGCAGCGCCGTGCGGATTTTGCGGATGAGGCCCTGCCTGTCCTCGCGCGGGGCGAGGTCAAAGGGGTTCTTGCCGATGAGTTCGTCAGCGCCGAAGCCGAGCAACTGCCTGACATACGGGCTGATGTAGCGCAGGCGAAGTTCCGGGCCGGCGATGTAGATGACGGCGGGCACGGTGTCCAGCAGTTGCTGGTAACGCCGCTCCAGGGCGGCGGCCTGCACGCGCGCCTTGCTGCGTTCCAGCGCGGCGCGGACGGCCACCGGCAGCCTGTGGAATTGCGTGGGGGTCTTCACGACGTAGTCGTCCAGCCCCTGCTTCATCGCGTCCACGGCCATCTCTTCGGTGCCGGTGTCGGTGAACATGACCACGGGGACATCCGGCCAGCGTTCGCGCGCCCGCGCCAGAATCTGTAGGCCCGTCGCCCAGGCCAGTTGGCTGTCGGTAACGACCAGGTCCGCGCGCTCCCCGTCCAGCGCAGCGCGAAACGAAGCCTCGTCGCCCACTTCCACCGGCTGCAGGTCTGCGAATTCCCGCGCCAATTCCCGGATGGCCGCACGGCGGTCCTCAGGGTCCTCATCTACCAGCAACACCCGCAAAGGAGGCATGGAACCTTACCCTATCCCCCTGAACTATTATACCACACGGCAGCCTGGGTGGCGAAACCGATCTCGCATGGGCAGGCTAGGGCGCGTGGATGACCACGTCGGCCCAGGACTGTTCCGTGCCGTCGTTGTACATGTAGAGGCCCACGCGCCCCTTGCGGACAGGCGCGCCTTCCAGGACGCTGGCCTCCAGGGCGTTCACATAGCCGACAAGCCGCGAGCCTTGCGCCTCTACCCGCACCCGCGCCACGATGGCCTGGGTCCCGTCGCCGCGCGGCAAGACCAGCGGGCGCGGGTCAATCGGGTCGCTCCAGCGTTCGGGCGATTGCAAGGGCGCGTCTTTCCCGCCACTCCGCACCTGCCAGTAGCACTGCGGGTCGTCCGCCTGGGAGATGACGAACACGTAGGCGTCGTTGGGGTTCAGCGCCCGGACGACGATGCCCACGCGCGACGGCCTGGTGTAGTAGCGGAGGTTGGCCTCTACCACCACATCAGCCCACTCGCCCACGCACAGCGAGAACGCCTCCGGCTCGCGGGGGTCCGAAGGCCAGTAGGTGCAGTAGCGCGGGCCGGTAACCCACCGCCCGGAATCGTCGCTCCATGAGGTCGTCTGGCGGGCGCACGCTTCATCCGGCGGGGACGAGGAACTGAAGAACGGCCCGAACATCTCCACGCGCGTGGTCGGTTGGGGCGGTGCAGTCGCGGGACCGGGCGAGGGTGCGACCGGTGGCGTAGCCCTGCTGCAACCGTAGAGCGCCACCGCGCACCCAAACACTAGCAACCCGTTGCGGAATCGCACGGAGTTTCCTCCTGCCTATCAGGATGCGGTGGCGGGCGGTTCAAGGATATTATATCCCAAACCCTCAAATGTGCAAAGTTTTCCTTGCATCTATGCGCTGCTTCCGCCCCTTTCGCTCGCATGCACGGGGCCTGCCTTCACCTGTCCCCACTCCGGCCCTCCCGGGATAAGTATGCACCAAGCCTGCTCGGATGGCTATCCGGGTTGTTAAGGTGCCGGTGTGAATATACAGGGGTGTGGGAGGGGTTAGGTTAGGGGGGTTACTCGGCCTGCTTGCCCCTTGTACAAAATTCAAATCTTGTGCTATACTATGCGTGCCCGACAAACCCACGCGGGGTGGTTCCGTGATCACGAAACTGCTCGTCGTTGTGCTGCTGGGTGCAGCCCCTTGGGGCGGCATCTGGTTTCCGTCAACAACGGGCTTGGCAATGGGGCTGGGCCTGCCGGTCGCCGTCGGCCTGTCCACGGCGGGGCAATTCGGGGGCGTGCTGGCGATTCTTCAGGCGTGCCGCAAAGCGGAGAGCCGCCCCGAGTTGGTGCGCTATCTTGCCCGCGTGCGCACCGAGCGCGTCCACTACTTCCTGAATCGCTACGGGATACTGGGCATTCCCCTAGCCGTCGTGGTGCTGGGCGCCTACGCCGTAACGGCCGGGCTGGCCGTGCTGGGCATGAGCCATCGGCGGATTCTCATCTCGGTCTCCGCTTCGCTGGTGCTCCTGGCGGTTGCCATGTGCGTGCTGATCGCCCTGGCCCCGAGGGGTTAGCGGCCTTCCCTCACGCCTGGCGCGAAGCCCCGCACGCCGCACGCGCCCCGTTCCGCATCCGCTCGTAGTGGAACAGGTACTGTTGCGCGTAGCCCGCATAGGGCCCCAGCCACTCCCTGGCGAAGGCGGCCATCGCGCGGTACGAACGAAGCCCCGGCTTCCGCTGCGACAGGATGCGCCGCATCCACACGTCCACCGGCACCGCCTGGAGCCAGCCCAGGCCGAACAGGCAGATGCAGTCGGCCACCTTCGGCCCGACCCCTGGCAGGGCCTGCAGGCGCGCGTGCGCGGCCTCGTAGTCCAGCCTTGCCAGCGCGTCCAGGTCAAACTGCCCCGAATCCACCATGCGCGCGGCCTGGAGGACGTAGGCCGCCCTGTAGCCTAGGCCCAGCGCACGCAACTCGCCTTCGGATGACGCCGCCAGGGTGTGCGGCCGCGGCAGCGCGTACAGGTCATCGTCCACGCGCTTGCCGAAACGCGCCGCGACTGCGCCCAGCATCCGGCCTATGCGGGGGATGTTTGCATTCGTCGCGCACACAAACGACAGCACCGCCTCCCACAACTCGTGGCGAACCAGGCGCATGCCGCGATACGCATCCACGGCCTCTCGCAGCATGGGATCGTCGGGGAATGTCGCGTAGATGGCGTCCAGCGGGTCATCCAGGCGGAAGTAGGCGGCCACAGCCTCTGGCGGGAGCGAGGTCTCGCAGACAAGCGCCTTGCCCCGTTGCCATACGCGCACCGCTGCGCTGGCGATGATGCCCCGCCACGCGCCATCGGGTTCGGCGCGCCACAGGAACGACTGCCCGCAGCGCAGGGTCTCGCCCAGATTGATGCCGCCAGAAGGTTGCAGGATGTAGGTCATTCTACTGCTCGTAGGATTGTATCCACGAATCTACACGAATCCACACGAATAGTTCGTAGGGCGGCTTCCCATAGCCGCCAGAGCAGGGGGCAGGTATGGAAACCTGCCCTACGGTCTGCTACACGAATCACTCGAATGGTTCGTAGGGCGGCTTCCCATAGCCGCCAGAGCAGGGGGCAGGTATGGAAACCTGCCCTACGCTCCACGCTGTGACAGCGAGTTCGGCGCGCAAATGATTTGCCCGCCAAGCCGTTTGCTCGTATAATGATAATAGTGAGCGACGACGAACGGTACATGCGCGAGGCCCTGCAAGAGGCGCTGCGCGCCTTTGACAAGGGCGAAGTGCCGGTGGGCGCGGTGGCCGTGCGCGACGGGATCATCATCGCGCGGGGGCACAACCTGCGCGAGACCCGCCGCGACCCAACCGCGCACGCCGAGATGATCGCGCTGCAACAGGCCAGCCGCGTGCTGGGCGGCTGGCGGCTCGTCGGCGTTACGCTCTACTGCACGCTGGAGCCGTGCGCCATGTGCGCCGCCGCGATGGTGCACGCGCGGCTGCCCAGGCTGGTTTACGGAGCGGCCGACCCCAAGGCGGGAGCGGCGGGCTCGGTGCTCAACCTGACGGCGTCGCCGTTGCTGAACCATCGGGTGGAGGTAACCGGCGGCGTGCTGGCCGAGGAAGCCGGCGCGATTCTGGCCCGCTTCTTCGCCCGGCTTCGCGCGACAACCGAATAGTTGGCAACGCGGAGGGATAGCATAGTCCGGCCGAATGCGCGCGTCTCGAAAACGCGTGGGCAGAAATGCCCCGTGGGTTCAAATCCCACTCCCTCCGCCTGTTTTTTGGGGCAGACGCGTAGGCCTGTGCGGGCAAACACATAGGTTTGCCGCTACGGCATGGGCCGGCAAACACGTGGGTCTGCGCGGATGGCAAACGCGTAGGCCTGTGCGGGCAAACACATAGGTTTGCCGCTACGGCATGGGCCGGCAAACACGTGGGTCTGCGCGGGCGGCAGACACGTGGGTCTGCCGCTACTTCGCCGCCTTCTCGGCGTGGGCCACGAAGGGCTCCAGCAGCCGCGTGAACTCCATGGGTAGCACGAACTTGGTCGCGGGACTCGCCCCCAAACTGCGCAGCGCGTCCAGGTACTGCAGGCTCATCGTCTTGCTGTCCACGGTCTTGGCCACGCTGAAGACTTTGTCCAGCGCCAGGGAGAACCCCTCGGCGCGGAGGATGGCCGCCTGCCGCTCGCCCTCGGCCTGAAGGATGGCCGACTGCTTGGCGCCCTCGGCGCGGAGGATGGCGGCCTGCTTCTCGCCCTCGGCCACCTTGACGGCGGACTCGCGCTTGCCGTCGGCCTCGGTTACCATGGCGCGGCGCTCCCGCTCGGCGGCCATCTGGCGGTTCATGGCCGTCTGCACCTCGCGCGGCGGCTCAATCTCCCGAATCTCCACCGTGGTAACCTTCACGCCCCACCGCTCGGTTACCTCATCCAGTTTCACGCGCAGAACATGATTGATCTCCTCGCGCCGCGCCAGCACGTCGTCCAGCAGGATGTCGCCGATGACCGCGCGCAGCGTCGTGGTGGCGATGCCCGCCGAAGCGCCGGCGAAGTCCCTCACCTGCAACACGCTCAACGTCGGGTTGATGACCTTCCAGTAGATGAGAAAGTCAATGGAAATGGGCGCGTTGTCCTTGGTGATGCACGTCTGGTGGGGAATCTGCAGGTACGACTCGCGCAGGTCCACCTTGGTGGGCTGGTCTACGATGGGAATCAGTAGGACGAATCCAGGCCCTTTTTCGCCGATGCAGCGGCCCAGGCGGAACACCACCAGCCGCTCGTAGTCGCGCACGATCCGGATGGCCGACGCGAACAGGACGATGAGGAAAAGCAGGACCAAAGCCGCAAACACGAACGTCTCCATTCTGCACCTCTTGAACGATTGTGGTGTGAGGACCACGCCGGACGGCTCTACCACGGCCGACGCGGCGCCTGCCCTCAACGGGTTGGTTTGACCGCACGCGCGCGGGCCGCCTCCCACTCGCTGTAGAGGCAGCCGCAGTAATGTTGCTTGTACAGGCCGTACTGATTGGCCAGGCGGCCGCGTTCCGACCAGCCGCGCCGAAAGTCCTCATAATAGAACGGCACGCCCAGGGCCGCGCCCACCTCCTCGCCGATCTGCCGAATCGCCTCCTGGTCCTGATGGATGCTGATGAGCAGCGTCGTCGTGAAGGCGTCAAACCCGCCCTCGCGGGCTGCCCGCGCCGTTTGCTCCAGCCTCAGCCGATAGCAGATGCGGCACCGTTCGCCGAAGACTTCGTGCCCCGCCACCTGCCGGAAGAACAGCGGCATGTCGTAGGCCTCGTGCCAGATGACGGGGAGTTCCACCCGCGCCGCGTAGTCGCGCAGGGTCTCTCGCCGCATCTCGTGCTCGGCGAACGGGTGGATGTTCGGATTGTACCAGTAGCCCGTAACCGCGAAGCCCAGGTCGCGCAGGCGCTGGATGGTGTACGTGCCGCACGGCCCGCAGCACATGTGGAGCAGGATGCGCTTGCCCTCGCCTGGGCGCGCGGGCGCGGGGCGCTCTTCGCGGGCGGGCAAATCCACCACGCGGGCGAGGCGGATGGTGAACGGGTCGCGGCTTACCTCCACCGCCTTGCCCTCTTGCAGCAACTTCAGGGCCTTCTTCTCGGACGTGAAGGAGACCTGCTTCCCCTCGGCGTCCAGGACGATGACCTTGTCCATCAGAACAACCCCGGCTGTTGCGTTACGTCGGCGGGATACGGGATGCCCAGATGCTCGTAGGCGCGCCGGGTGGCCACCCGCCCCCGCGATGTGCGCTCCAGAAAGCCGAGTTGCAGCAGGTACGGCTCGTACACGTCCATGATGGTGTCGGGCTCCTCGCTGATGGACGCGGCGATGGTGTCTAGCCCCACGGGGCCGCCGCCGAATTTCTCTATGACCGTGCGGATCACGCGGCGGTCCACCTCGTCCAGCCCGAGTTCGTCCACGTCCAGCAGGCACAGCGCCTCGCGGGCCACCTCCAGCGTGATCTCGCCCTGGGCGCGCACGTCGGCGAAATCGCGCACACGCCGCAGCAGGCGGTTGGCGACGCGGGGCGTCCCGCGCGAACGGCGGGCGATCTCCCGCGCCCCATCGGGGCTGAGGCGCACGCCCAGGATCGCGGCGGAACGGGTAACGATCTTCTCCATCGCCTCCAGGTCGTAGAAGTCCAGCCGATACACCACGCCGAAGCGCCCGCGCAGGGGGGATGTCATGAGCGCCAGGCGCGTGGTGGCCCCCACGACGGTGAACCGCGGGAGTTTCAGGCGGACGCTGCGGGCCGAGGGGCCTTTGCCGATGATGATGTCCAACGCGAAGTCCTCCATGGCCGGGTACAGGACCTCCTCCACGGCCTTGCCCAGGCGGTGAATCTCGTCAATGAACAGCACGTCGCCCTTGCTCATGTTCGTGAGGATGGAGGCCAGGTCGCCCGGTCGCTCTATGGCGGGGCCCGACGTGATCTTCAGATTCGTGCCCATCTCGTTGGCGATGATGTGCGCCAGGGTGGTCTTGCCCAGGCCCGGGGGGCCGTAGAATAGCACATGGTCCAGCGGCTCGCCGCGCCCCTTGGCCGCTTCCAGGAAAATCCGCAGATTCTCCTTCAGCCGCTCCTGGCCGATGTAGTCGGACAGCCGCTTGGGGCGCAGGTCGGCGTCCACCGTGCGGTCCTGTGCCTGCGGCTTGCCCGACGTGATGCGTTCACGCATGCCGTTGCTCCTCGTTGACAGGTGGCTCCATTATAGCAGAAGGTTGCGCGCGGGTGAAATGGCCGCTTACGAGAGAAAATGCGAGCAACAGCGAGTTTCACCAAGAAAAATCGCGATTTGGGAAGGCCAACCCCGACCTAATTTCGCGAATGGCGTTTGTACCCTCTCTACCCCATTGACCCAGCGCCCGAAAGATGCTATAAGTAGGCACACCTCGCGGCGGAAAGGAGTATGGATATGAGCCACGTAAAGGTAAATGTGCAAGAGATTCGCGACCGGCTTCAGCGCGAGCGCGAGGAGACCCTGACCAATATTGCGCGCCTCCGCGAGGGGATGACCTATGACCTGGAGACATCCCCCGAAGAGGGCGATCCCGATATTTGGGAGCGCGAGAAGATCGCGTCTCTGATCCGTAGCCTGGAGAACAAGTTGTCGGAGATAGACCGCGCATTGCGGATGACGGAGCGGGGCGACTACGGCCTGTGCGAACGGTGCGGGCAGCCCATTGACCCCGCCCGCCTGAAGGTCATGCCCACCGCCACCCTGTGCCTGAAGTGCAAGCAGGAACTGGAGCGGTTGGCTGCATCGCGCGCGTCCACCGAGTAGGGCATGGCGCGGCGCTCGCCCCAGAAACGAGGCTCCTTGCCTCGTTTCTTCGTTATGGCGAACAGGAGGTCCTCATGCGCATCGTTGGGATTGTGGGAAGCCCCCGGCGGCGGATGAACACCGACACGCTGGTGCGCGAGGCGCTGGCCGGCGCGGCGGCGCTGGGGGCCAGCACCGAAATCCTCCACCTGAACCTGCTGGACATCCGCCCCTGCCAGGCCTGCCCCAAGCACCCCGCGCCCAATCACTGCTTTTTCTTTGACGACATGCAGCGCATCTACGAGGCGCTGGAGAACGCCGACGGCATCATCCTCGGCTCGCCCATCTACTACGGCACGGTGAGCGCGCAGGTGAAGCGCATGATAGACCGGGCCAACTGCCTGACATGGATTGAGCATGACGCCGACGGCAACGCGGTCTTCACGCCGCGCCTGGAGAAGGTGAAGAAAGGCGGCATCATCCTGGTCAGCGACACCACCGAAGACCCCGCGGCGGCCCTGCTCCCCATCCGCCTGTTTTTCCACGACGCCCGCATAGAGTCGGTGGGCGAGTTGTTCATCCCGCACGCCGATGCGGGGAAGGGCGCGCGCAACGATGCGGTGTGGCTGGAGCGGGCGCGGGGCCTGGGCGAGGCCGTCGTCCGGGCCGTCGGGCAGGCCGGTTCTGCCGCGCCGCGCTCGGCCCCCGGTCGGCACGGAGATGGTGGGCACAAAACCCCTTGACTTTGCCACGAACGTGTGCTAGAATATGCACACAAGGCTATCCTACGCGTGGTATGCGGGAGATTCGGGGCTTGCACATGCGGCGATTCTGCCGCATAGCAAGGTTCCCTGAGTATATTACGGAGATTTTTCCGCATAACAAATTGCAGCATAATACATAGTTCAGCCGACCGCCTTCGGGCTCGGCTGAACGGCGCGGCGGCTGAGGTCGGTGCCGTTGGGCGGCTTTGCTCTTCGCGACCTGCTGCGACACGTTCACAAGAGGTGAACAGGCGCGACGCACTTCGGAAAGCGCGTCGCACCTGCTCCGAACTGTGTGCTTGGAACGCCGAACTACTTCAGTTCTACGACGGCCTGCTGCTCTTCCAGTTTGGCCTTGGCCGCCTCGGCCTCTTCCTTCGGGACGCCGGTCTTGACGGTGGCCGGAGCGCCGTCCACCAACTCCTTGGCTTCCTTCAGGCCCAGGTTGGTCAGTTCGCGCACGACCTTGATGACCTGAATCTTGTTGGGGCCGACTTCCTTGAGGATGACGTCAAACTCGGTCTTCTCCTCCTGGGCGGGCGCGGCAGCCTGAGCGCCACCGGCCGCGGCAGCGCCGGGCATGGCCGCGAACGCGACGGGCGCAGCCGCGCTGACCCCGAACTTCTCCTCCAGGGCCTTCACCAGGTCGGCCAGTTCCATGACCGTCATCTTCTCAATCGCTTCTAGGATCTCTTCCTTCGTCATTCTATTTCCTCCCTTTTGGTTTCTCAGGTTGTGATGTGCCGACTACGCGGCAGGGTTCGCCAGTTGTTCCTGGCGGGCTTTGAGGGCATAGACCAGCCCCCGCATCGGGCCACTGAGCACGTTGACCAGGCCGTAGAGCGGCGCCTGCAGCCGCGAGACCACCTGCGCCAGCAACTCTTCGCGCGACGGCAGTTTGGAAAGCGTAATCACGTCCTCGGCGGACAGCACGCGGTCGCCGAACAGGCCTCCCTTGACCTCAATGGCTTTGGTTTCCTCGGCGAAGGCGATGAGCGCCTTGGCACCGGCTGCGATGTCGCCCGACAGGTAGGCCACCGCCGTCGGCCCGACGAGCAGGTCGTCCAGCGCTGGCATCTTCTGATCGGCGAGGGCCAGGCGGAACAGGGTGTTCTTTGTGATTTGGAACCGTGCGCCTGTCGTGCGGAGCCGCGCCCGCAGATCGTTCAACTGCCCCATCGTCAGCCCGTGGTACTGCGTGATGACCACCGCCTGCGAGGAACCCAGCATCTCCTTGTACTGCGCTACACGGGTTTCCTTTGTCTCCTTGGTTATGGCCAAATCGTATCACCTCCTTGCAAGATAAACTATGAACGCCAGCCTATCACCACAAACAAAAAGCCTCTGCGCCGAGCGACGCAAAGGCTTCACAAGCCATCCATGGAGCGCCTGGCGGGGGCCAAAGCCTGCCACCTTCGGGGCGCTGCATGGAGCACCTGCATCCTTTGCCTCGGCAGGGCTTACGCACCGGAGTGCGCCTGCTGTCATCGGCACAGGAACGTATTCGGTTGGAAAGTGTCGCCGCTAGACCAGGCGCAGGTTCATCGCCTGGAACACGTCCACCCGCACCGACGGCCCCATGGTCGGCGCCAGGGCGATCTTCTTGATGTACGCGCCCTTCACGCTGGTGGGCCTGGCGCGCACGATGGCTTCCATGACCGCGGCGAAGTTCTCCAGCAGTTGCTGGGACGTGAAACTGGCCTTGCCGATGGGAATGTGCAGGTTGCCCGTCCTGTCCAGCCGGTATTCCACGCGCCCTCTGCGAATCTCCTCAATGGTGCGCGGCAGGTCTTCGGGCTGCACGATCGTGCCCGTCTTGGGGCTGGGCATCAGGCCGCGCGTGCCTAGCAGGCGGCCCAACCGCCCGATCTTGCCCATGATCTGGGGCACGGCCAGTACCACGTCAAAGTCAAACCAGCCTTCCTGAATCTTGGCGATGAACTCGTCGCTGCCGACGTAGTCGGCGCCGGCTTCCCGCGCGATCCGCTCCGCCTCGCCCTCGGCGAAGACCAGGATTCGCTTGGGCTTGCCCGTGCCCGCCGGCAGGGGCACCACCCCGCGAATCTGCTGGTCGGCCTGGCGCGGATCCAGATTCATGCGCATGTGCAACTCTATGGTGGGGTCAAACTCGGTATACGCCAACTGTTTCACCAGTGTTATCGCCTCTTCGGGCGAGTACAACTTGCTCCTGTCCACCAGTTTGGCGACTTCTCGGTACTTCTTTCCTCTCTTTGGCATCTTTCCTCCCTTTGTGGTTCAATTGGGCCTCATCGGGTGAGGCCCTCCCACTGGCCCACGCGAACGGGGGCCGGGGTCAGTCCTTGATGGTAATGCCCATGCTTCGGGCAGTGCCCTCAATCATGCGCTCGGCGCCTTCTATGTCCAGCGCGTTGAGGTCTTTCATCTTGGTCTCGGCGATTTCGCGCAACTGCTTGCGCGTGATGGAGCCAACGGGCTTGCGGTTAGGCTCGCCTGAGCCTTTCTGCACTCCTGCGGCGCGCCGCAGCAGATCGGGCACCGGCGGCGTCTTGGTAACGAATGTGAACGAGCGGTCCTGGTAGACCGTGATCTCCACCGGTATGATCATCCCGGCCTGGTTGGCCGTGCGCGCATTGTATTCCTTGCAGAACTGCATGATGTTGAGGCCGTGCTGGCCCAACGCGGGGCCCACGGGCGGCGCCGGGTTGGCCTTGCCAGCCTCAATTTGCAGTTTCACGACCGCGACAACTTTCTTTGCCATGTATCCTCCTCAACCTGTAGCGCAGGCCCTGGCCCGCCCTACGGCATACATCACAACCGGACAACCTGGGTCAGGTCCACCTCCACGGGCGTCTCGCGCCCGAAGAAGGAGACCAGCACGGTAACCTTGCCCTTTCCCATGCTGATGCTATCCACCGTGCCCATGAACTCGGCGAAGGGGCCGCTGATGATCTGCACCTTCTCGCCCCGATGAAAACTCACCTTGATGGTAGGCTCTTCGGCCTCCATGCGCTTGATAATCTTGTCAATCTCTTCCTGGCGCAGTGGGATGGGCTTGGTTCCCGAACTGACGAAGCCGGTTACGCCGGGCGTGTTGCGCACGACGTACCACGCCTGCTCGGTGGGCGTCAACGTGTCCTTGGGGACGCGCATCTGCACCAGGACGTAGCCGGGGAAGATGCGGCGCTCTACCATGCGGCGCTGGCCGTCGCGGATCTCTATCTCCTCTTCCGTCGGGACCACGACCTGGAGAATCCACTCGCGCATGCCCATGGACTCAATGCGCTGCTCCAGGTTCTTCTTGACCTTGTTCTCGTACCCGGAGTACGTGTGGATGACGAACCACGCCTTCTGGTAGGGGCTTTCGGCATCTTCGGCCTCGGCAGCGTCCTCGCCAGCCGCCTCAATGGCGACCTCGGCGGACGCTTCCTCGGGCGCGGCGTCAACCGTCGGCGCCTCCTCGGGCGCGGCGTCGGCCGTCGGCGCCTCCTCGGACGCGGCGTCGGCCGTCGGCGCCTCCTCGGGCGCGGCGCTTGTATCCGCCATCTGTTCTATTGGGTTCTCGGGCAATACGGCTTTTTCTTCTTCCATCAGTCCCCAGACAACCTTGCTATGCCCAGGCGAGCATGCACCGTTGAGACTATCTTACCAGCAGCGCGAACAACTTGGAGAGCAGGTAGTCCACCACCCCCAGGAACAGCGCAAACCCGATGGTCGTCGCCAGGACGATACCGGTCAGGCGCAGCGCCTCCTCGCGCGTGGGCCAGGTAACCTTCGCCAGTTCGGCCCGCGTCTCGCGCAGGTAGCGGACGATTCGGTTCTCTTTCTTCGGTGCTGATGTCTTCGCCACTCTTCACCCTCGGCAAGCACTCTATAATTCGGACGATAACATTTCAAGACACCGCGCACGTTCGGACTGCAGGCCTCGTGCGACGGTGTCTTCGTCTCTCAGAGGCAGGCCAGGCAGGACTTGAACCCGCAACCCTCGCTTTTGGAGAGCGATGCTCTGCCAAGTTGAGCTACTGGCCTGTGCACGGGCAGGCCCTTTCGGGCCTCCGGTCGTGCTCCTACTTCGTCTCCCGGTGCAGCGTGTGCTTTCGGCAGCGGCTGCAGTACTTTTTCAACTCCAGCCTGCCCGGGTCGTTGCGTCGGTTCTTCTGCGTCGTATAGTTGCGCTCCTTGCACTCGGTGCAAGCCAGCGTGATGACTGCTCGGACTTCCTTCTTCTTTGCCATCTCTATCTATGCGGAAGCGACTGCTTCCTACCCCCTTCTCGGTCTTATTCCAAAATCTCGGTGATGACGCCTGCGCCGACCGTCCGCCCGCCTTCGCGGATCGCAAACCGCGACCCCACTTCCAGCGCCACCGGCACGATCAACTTCACCTTCAAGTTCACGTTGTCCCCAGGCATCACCATCTCCATCCCCTCGGGCAA
>JACIWU010000059.1 GCA_014360805.1 Chloroflexota bacterium | reverse complement strand
AGGACCGCTATCCACGAATAACACGAATCCACACGAAGGGGGAATAGACCCCAAAAGTGTTATGCTCCATTCCCCATTCGCGTAGATTGGCGTTATTCGCGGTTACAGTGCGTAGGGTGGCTTTCCATAGCCGCCGACCTCCGGGGCAGGTATGGAAACCTGCCGCTACGCTTGTGCGTTTCATTCGGCCGCTCATCAGTCTGACCAAGTGCCACCGAAAAGGATACACGCCCCCGCGCCCAATCCCCCACCCGATTTGACAACCAGGGTATAATGGGCGAAAAACCTGGAGGTTGCCCGTGCGTTTCTCGTTTGCCCCCGACTTCGCGGCCCTCTTTCCGGAATACAGTCGCTGGCTCGTGGTGGCCCACCGCATGGACAATCGCGCCTACCATCCCGAAGTGGCCGATTGGCTCCTGGCCGCCAGCGAAAGCGTGCGGGCGAACACCGCCCTGGCCGCAAACCCCGCCGCCCATCCGCGCCTGGCCGCCTGGCGCGAAGCCTTCCGCCGCTTCGGCGCAAAACCTGCCGACACCCGCCCCGCCCTGGAATCCCTGGTGCGCCGCGTCCTCAAGGGCGACGCCATCCCCTACATCAACACCGCCGTCGCGCTCATGAATGCCCTGTCGCTGGCGCACCTGCTGCCCTGCGGCGGCGACGACCTGGACCGGGTGGTGGGCGACTTCTCCTTGCGCCTGGCGCGGGGCGACGAGCCGTTCACGCCGTTCATCGGCGGCGAGACCGAATATCCTGCACCCGGCGAGGTGATCCTGGCCGACGAAGCCCGGGTGATGTGCCGGCGCTGGATTTGGCGGCAGGGCGACGCCACGAAGGTTACGCCCGACACCACCGCCGTCGCCATCAACGTGGATGTGCTGCCGCCCGCCACCGTGGCCGAGGGCGAGACTGCCGCCCACGAATTGGCCGCGCGCCTGCGGGACCTCTGCGGCGCGGAGGTCCGGATATTCCTGCTGGACCGAGATCACCCCGTCGCCGAGTGGTAACTGACGAAAGAGGCCAAGATGTACGTGCGAAATCACCGCAAGTTCGGCACCGGCAACGCCCTCCTCGCCATCGCCTGCATCGCCGCAATCGGCGTATGCGCCTATCAGGTTCAGGCGACCGGGCGGGGCATCGTCCGAGAGCGGACCACCGTCGGCTCCACGCCGGTGGAGATCTTCCGCCCTGCCGGGGGCGCATCGGAGCCGGCGGTGGTGGTGGCGCACGGGTTTTCCGGCTCGCGGCAGATCATGTACAGCATCGGCTACACCCTCGCCCGCAACGGCTACCTGGCCGCGCTGCTGGATTTCCCCGGCCACGGGCGCAACCCCGAGCCCCTGCGCCAGGCGGGGCAAATGCGGGACATTAGCCAACTGTCCGATACCTTCGCTGGCGTGGTGGATTACATCCGCGCCCGCGAAGATACGGTGGACGACCAGATCGCCGTGCTCGGCCACTCCGTGGGGACAGCGGTCGTGATGACCTATGGGCTGGACCACGCCGACGTGGGCGCGACCATCGCCGTGTCGGCCATCCTGACCGACATCACGCCGTCCAGGCCGCGCAACCTGCTGCTCCTGACAGGCGCGCTGGAGTTCGCCAACCTGAAGCAAAACGCCCTGGCTGCCCTGCGGAACGGCGGCGGCCAGGAGCCCGGCGTGCTGTACGGTGACTTCGCCGCCAGAACCGCCCGCCAACTGGAATTCGTGCCCGGCGTGGAGCACGTTACCATCCTGTTCAGCCGGCAGGCCCTGTCGGGCATGGTTGGCTGGCTGGACGCCGCCTTTGGCCACACGTCCAACGGCTGGACCGACGGGCGCATGGTGTGGGTGCTGGTGCTGCACGTGGCCGCTCTGGGGCTATACCTGCCCCTGAGCCAGTGGCTCTGGTGGAGACGCGCGCCCCTGCGCGGGCGGCGCATGCGGGTGCAGGATTTGCTCCTGTTCGCGGGCGTGCCCGCCCTGGCGACTCCCGTGGTGCTGTGGGCGCTCTCGCCGCTCACCACCCTGATTCCGCTGTCGGTCGCCAACTACCTGGCGGTGTACTTCTTCCTCGCCGGCACCGCGAGCCTGCTCCTGATGCGCAGCCGCGGGCTACTGGAGCGGCGCACCTGGCGGGGGTGGCTGCGGCCGGGGTGTGTCGGCGCGGGGCTCGTCCTGTTCGGCTACATCCTGTTGGCCCTGTTCATCCCCGGCGACCTCACATGGACCAGCCTGATCCCCACAGGCCGCCGCATGCTCTGGTTCGCCGTGCTCGCCGTCCTGTGCTTCCCTTACTTCCTGGCCGACACGTCGCTAACCTACGCCAGGGGGCACGGGCGCACCTTCTGGCGTTTCGCGCTCACCAAAGGCATCTTCCTCGCCTCCATGTTCCTTGCGCTCCAACTGAACCCTGGGCTGTTCTTCATCCTGCTGATCCTGCCCTTCCTGCTGTTGGCGTGGGTCATGTTTGGGGTATACGCCACGCGCGCCACGTCGCGGCTGGGGTCGCCCATCCCGGGCGCCATCGCCACGACCCTGGCGTTCGCCTGGTTCATGGCGTCGCTGTTCCCGATGGTGTAGGACTGGCTCGGGCATGGCACCGCCGAGAGCACGCGGGCGCGGAGAGCGTGAGAGGCAAGCGGGCCAAGATGCGGGCATCAATGCGGTCGCTCTTGGCGCGGCGCGGATAGACCCGCCGCTGGTCTGCGCCCTGTCGTCCGTGGGAGATTCTTCTCACACAGGGCACGGAGGCACAAAGGGTTTGCTGTGCCTCCGCATGGGGTGTCGTTTCACGAGGGGGCGCTCAACCGCCCTCGGATGATGCTTCTACGGGGAACTGAAGCCGCACCACCGTCCCGACGCCGCCCGCGCTGGACACGTCCATGCGCCCGCCTAGCATCTCCACGCGGCGACGCAGCACCTCCAGCGCTTCGGCCTGCTTGCGCTGCACGGGCGACTCATCCTGAAAGTCCAGCGGCGCGCCATCGTCCTCCACGATGAGCGTGGCGACGTCTCCCTCCACATCCAGCGCCACCTGCACCCGCGAAGCGCGAGCGTCATCGCGCGCCCTGGCCACCAATTGCTGGATGGCCCGAAACAACGTGATCTCCAGGTACGACGCCAGCCGACGCCCCGTGCCCGTGGGCGTGAACGTGATGGTCATCCCCGACTTCTCGCCCGCGTCCTGAAGGTAGCGCCGCGCCGTGGAGATCAGCCCCAGGTCATCCAACATCATGGGGCGCAACTCGGCGATGAACTCGCGAATTTTCTGGAAGGTGCTGCTGGCGGCGTTGCGCAGGTTCGCCAACTCTATGCGTGCCTGTTGCGGGTTGGTGTCAAACAGCCGCTCGCAGATCTCCGTCTGCAGGATGAAGTTCGTAACCGACTGGGTGGGGCCGTCGTGCATCTGGCGCGCGAGGCGCTGGCGCTCCTCCTCCTGCGCCTCTATGACGCGGGCCAGCGCGACCGTGTCCGAGACCGCCGTCCTGGGTTGAAGCCCCTGTTGCAAGGCCCAGTCCTTTAGGGCGAGCACCCGCTGGAGCAGTTGGGCGTACTGCTGCATCTTCTCCTGCTTCGCCTGCAACTGCTCCACCTGGCTGCGCATGGCGATGAGGCGCACCTCGGACTCCTGCGACGCCAGGTACAGTTGGCGGATCGCGTCGCGCGGGTACGTCTCAATCGCGGCCTCCATCTGCCGCACGCGCGTGTTCACCTGGGCGTTGCGCTGGGCCAGCCGCTCCACCTCCGCCGCGCTCTGGCGCACCAGCAGGGCGACTTCGTTGATCTCCAGTTGAAGCCGCTCCTGTTCTGTTTCCAGTTCCTGGAAGAACGCCTGGATATCTATAGGCTCCACGTTTCTATTCATAGCCCCTCTCGCTTGTGAACCCTGCCTTACAGGGTATCTTGTAGGCGAATCCAACCGCGCCGCAGGGCGTACACGGCGGCCTGGGTGCGGTCGTTCACGGCCAACTTGCGCAGGATGCTGGTCATGTGATTTTTCACCGTCTGGCGGCTGATTTTCAACTCTTTGGCGATCTCCTTGTTGCTCAGCCCCCGCGCGATCAACTGGAGAATTTCCATCTCCCGCGGCGACAGCGGCAGGAACAACTCGTCGGCCAGCGCATCCTCGGCCTGGATGGGAGCCACTTCCTGGAACTGCTTCAGCAGCCACTTGGCCACTTCGGGCTTGGCAAGCACCGTGTCGTCAATGACGTAGTTGCCCTGGCTCACCTCGCGTATGGCGTTCACCAGTTCCGCCGCCGTAACGTCCTTCGGGAAATATGCCGACGCCCCCGCCTGGATGGCGTGCAGCGCCTGGGTCTCATCGTGGTAGGCTGTGAACACGATGACCCCGATGTCGGGGCGCAGAGCCTTCAGTTCGCGCGTGGCCTGGAGTCCGTTCATCGTCGGGAGGTTGATGTCCATCAGCACGATGTCGGGTTCCAACTCCAGCGCCATGCCGATAGCCTCTTTGCCATCCGAGGCCTCGCCCACCACTTCCAGGTCGCTCTCTGCTTCCAGCACCCTGCGGATGCCGCCGCGCAGAAGCGGGTGGTCGTCCACGATCATCACGCGCAACGTGCTCACCTGACCCACCTCCTGACAACTCGCGAAACGCCGCGTACAGTATAGCATATCTTGCGGCGTGTCGCAACGTCTGATTTACTTTTGTCGCGGTTTCATGTACAATAGGGGTGCGCGTCCGAGCGGGCCAGCGCGCAATCACCCATTCGGAGGAGGTTCCTTGTCCATAGACTACCGAGACGCCTTTGACGACATCCCGATGCCCCAGACGGCGGAGACCGACGAGGAGCGGGACTATCCGCTCCTGCCCGTGCGGGATACGGTTTTGTACCCGCGCATGGTTACGCCGCTGTTCGTGGGGCGAGACCGCTCGCTCAAAGCGGTGGAAGCCGCCACGGCCAGCGACGGCCTCCTGATCGTCGTGGCGCAGAAGGACATGGAGGTCGTTGACCCCCTGCCCAAAGACCTGTACGCGACAGGCACCGAGGTGCTCATCGGCCGCACGCTCCGTATGCCCGACGGCACCACCAGCATCCTGTGCCAGGGCCAGCGCCGCGTCCGCATCGTGGAGTTCACCCAGACCGAGCCTTACCTCCGCGTGCGCATTGCGCCGGTGTACGAGCCGAGCGAGAAGACCATCTCTTCCGAGGCCCTTATGCGGGCCGTGCTGGCGCTATTTGAGAAGATCGTTCAACTGAATCACGCGCTCCCCGAAGATGCCTACGTCGCGGCCATGAACGTGAACGAGCCGGGCTGGCTGGCGGATTTGGTGGCGTCCATCCTGAACATCTCGGTGGCGCAGCGACAGGAACTCTTGGAGACCCCGGACGCGAACGCGCGCCTCCAGAAACTCAGCATCATCCTCGCCAAGGAACTGGACGTTCTGGAACTGGAAAACCGCATCCACACGGAAGTACAAAAAGAAGTGGATCGCTCGCAGCGCGAGTACTTCCTCCGCGAGCAGATCAAGGCGATCCAGCAGGAACTGGGCGAGACCGACACCCAGACGATGGAGATCGCCGAACTGCGCGAGAAGATCGCCCAGGCCGGCATGCCCGAGGAAGTCCGGGCCCGCGCCGAGAAGGAACTCCAGCGCCTGGCCGAGATGCCCCCCATGTCGCCCGAGACCACCGTCATCCGCACCTACCTGGACTGGCTCATAGACCTGCCCTGGTCGCAGCAGACCGAGGACAACCTGGACGTGGAGAACGCGGCGCGCATTCTGGAATCGCGCCACTACGGGCTGAACAAGGCAAAGGAGCGCATCCTGGAGTACATCGCCGTCCGCAAGTTGGCGGGCAGCAAGATGCGGAGTCCCATCCTGTGCTTTGTGGGCCCTCCGGGCACGGGCAAGACCTCGCTGGGCCAGTCCATCGCCGAGGCGCTGGGGCGCAAGTTCGTGCGCGTCAGCCTGGGCGGCATCCGCGACGAGGCCGAAATCCGCGGCCACCGTCGCACCTACGTCGGGGCGCTCCCCGGCCGCATCCTCCAGACCATGCGCCGCGCCGGCACCATCAATCCGCTGTTCATGCTGGACGAGATAGACAAGGTCGGCATGGACTTTCGCGGCGATCCGACGTCAGCCCTGCTGGAGGTGCTAGACCCCGAGCAGAACCACGCCTTCTCGGATCACTACCTGGAAGTGCCCTACGACCTGTCCAAGGTGCTGTTCATCACCACGGCCAACTTCCTGGATCCCATCGCCCCCGCCTTGCGCGACCGCATGGAGGTGATAGAGTTCCCGGGCTACATTGAGGAAGAGAAACTGGAAATCGCCCGGCGCTTCCTGATTCCCGAGCAGATAGAGGAGCACGGGCTGTCGGACTCGCCGCCGACCTTCAGCGCCGAGGCCGTCCGCCACATCATCCGCGAATACACCTACGAGGCCGGCGTCCGCAACCTGGAACGCGCCATCGCCAACATCTGCCGCAAACTGGCGCGGGCCAAGGCCGAGGGCAAGCGCATCCCCGCCCGCATCACCGCGCAGATGCTGCACAAGTATCTGGGCCCGCCCGAATTCTCCTACGGCGAGGCCGAGGAGAAAGACGAAATCGGCGTGGCCACCGGCGTCGCCTACACCGAGACGGGCGGCGACATCATGACCGTAGAAGTAACCATCATGGAGGGCAAAGGCGCGCTGAACCTCACCGGCCAGTTGGGCGAGGTCATGCAGGAATCGGCCCAGGCGGCGCTCAGTTACGCGCGCTCCCACGCCGCGGCCCTGAACCTGAAGACCCGCGACTTTGACAAAATAGACATCCACGTGCACGTGCCCGAGGGCGCGGTGCCCAAAGACGGCCCGTCGGCGGGCGTTACCATCGCTACGGCGCTGGTGTCGGCCCTGTCCGAGCGGCCCGTGCGCCGCGACGTGGCCATGACGGGCGAGATCACGCTGCGTGGGCGAGTCCTGCCCGTGGGCGGCCTGCGCGAAAAAATCCTCGCCGCCCACCGCGCGCGCATCTATACCTTCATCCTGCCCAAGAAGAACCAGAAAGACCTGGTGGAATTGCCCGCCAGAGCGCGGCGCGACATGAACTTCGTCTTCGTGGAGCGCATGGAGCAGGTGCTGGACGTGGCGCTGGCGCGGCCCGCCGCCGAGGGCCAGCCCCCCGCCAAGCGGCGCACCCGCAAAAAGGCGGAACAGAGCAAGCCCACACACGTGGGCGCATAACACATACACGGAGTGCAAGCATGGGGGGTAGCGCGCCAAGACCGGTTACCGGAGTAGCCAGGGATCTCCGCGCAGCCTTCATCGGGTGGATCCTATTCAACCTGCTTCTGCTGCTCATCTACCTCGGCTACCAGCGCTACACACAACTGGATACCTGGAAGTGGCGCGAACCTGCCGCAAGGTGGATCGTATTTGACCGCTGGGTTGTTTGGCCAGATATCATGCCCCGGAGCGTGTCCCAGGTGGCGGGGGGCAACCACGGCGTTAAGCGGATGGATACCGATGGCGACAAGTTTGATGAATGGGTGGTGATCTACGAATATGACCTCACCCGGCAGCGCAGCCCCATAGCCGTGGCCATCTATGACAACGACCGGGGCAATCCGCCTATCCTGTTCCCGTACCGGCTTCGCCTGCCCGACCGAGACTATGCGTCCGAGATCGGATGGGCGCAGACGACCGTGGACATGGGCGACTACGTGAAGGGCGATACCACGGGGCGGCCCGAAATCCTTGTGCATGGGGCCGGCCCGCCCGAAGAATTCTCCCTGTTCCGCTACGAGCCGTCTCGCAAAGCGCCGGAGTGGGCCGACCCGCGGGACTATCCGCCGGTGTACCGCTGCGTCGGCTACTTCCGCGGCGACTCCATCAAACTGCCCGATGAGAACAACCGCGTCGTCGTTACCCACCGACTGTACGACCGCTCGCAGTTGGCGCGCAAGGAACTCTACGAGTACGACGCCGCCCGCGACACCTACCTGGACGCCGACGAGAAGACTCTGCTCCCCTACCGCGAGGCCTGGATTGACTTCGCCTTCAGGGAACCCGAGGACGTAACCGTGTCGGAGTACCCCGAAAAGGTCGTCCTGGCCTACTACATGCGGATTCCCAACGGCGACTTTCTGCCGCTGATGAGCACGCTGGCGCGCGAGCGCGTCAAACTGGCCGCGCAGACCCAGAACGTCCACGCCTACGGGCTGCCCGTGATGCCCGGCCGCATAGACCGCATCCTGGTGCAGGCCCTGGCCTACACGCCCCAGGCCGAGAACATCCCCTACGTGGACGCGCAGGGAAACACCTACTTCGGCGCCATCGTCCACGTGGAGTTCTTCTACACGCTGAAGAACGACCCCAAGCAGGAAAAGAAAATGCACTCGGTCAACTGGTTCGTGATCCGCGAAAAGGGGGAGTGGAAACTTGACCACGTGGAACCCTGAGGACGCCGCCCCCGAACCCACCGAGGAGTTGGAACGGCTGATCGCCCAGGGGCGCGGCGAGTTCGTGGAGATTCTGCCAGCGGGCGCGCCGCCCCGGAAACTGGCCGAATGCCTGGCCGCCTTCGCCAACGCGAAGGGGGGCGCCGTCGTCGTGCAGATCCCCGCCGCGCCCGACGGCGAGGCGCAGGTGGAAGCCGCGCGCGACGCCATCCGAGAGGCGGCGCTCCTGTGCGACCCGCCGCTCATCCTGCCCGTGCCCCGCGCGGCGACGACGGCCGACGGCCCCGCCCTTGTGGTCCACGTTCCCGGCGGCCTGCCCCGCGCCTACGCCGTGCAGGGCAAGTTCTACGCCCGCGCCGGCGCCAGGAACCAAGTTCTCGGCCCCCGCGAAGTTCGGCGCCTCATGCTGGAGCGCGGCGAGGTGGGGTTTGAGTCGCAGGTGCCCCCCGCTGCCCGCCTGGAAGACCTGGACCAGGCCAAGGTCGCCCGCTACCTGGCCGCCCTCCAGGGGCTGGTGGCCGACACGCCCGAGCAGACCCTGCTCCTGCGGGGGTGCCTGGCCGAGCGCGACGGCGCGCTGGTGCCCACGTATGCGGGCATCCTCCTGTTCGGCAAGCACCCCGAACGCTTCTGCCGCAACAGCGAGATTATAGCCGTCCGCTACCTGGGCGACGCCATGGACGACGAGTTTGTACGCGAAGACATCCGCGACACGCTGCCCGAGCAAATCCGCCGCGCCGAGGCGTTCCTGGTCAGCCACATGCGGCGGGGCGTGCGCATCAACGGCCTGGCCCGCGACGAGGAGACCGAGTACCCGCTCAAGGCCGTGCGCGAGGCCATCGTCAACGCCGTCGCCCACCGCGACTACACCATCCGCGGCGACAGCATCCGCATCGCCATGTTCAGCAACCGCATTGAGTTCTACAGCCCGGGGCGACTCCCAGGCCACGTTACGCTTCAGAACATCGTGAGCGAGCGGTTCTCGCGCAACGAGGTCATCGTGCAGGTCCTGTCGGACCTGGGGTTCATTGAGCGCCTGGGATACGGCATTGACCGCATGATTCGCCTGATGCTGGAGCGGGGCTTGCCTGCGCCCGAGTTTGAGGAGACCGCCAACGGGTTCAAGGTAACGCTGCGCGGGCCGGCGGGCCGCTTCGTGGCCACCCGGCCCGACGCGCGCCGCTGGCCGCTGCTCCACCTCAACCCGCGCCAGCATCAGGCCCTGGAGTACATCGCCCAGAACGGCCGCATCACCAACCGCGAGTTTCAGGAACTGGCGCCGGACGTGAGTCCGGAGACGATTCGCCGCGACCTGGCCGACCTGGTGGACAAGGGCCTGCTCCTGAAAATCGGCGAGAAGCGCGCCACGTACTACATCCTGAAATAACCCTCGTTATCCCACAGGTATCCCACATTATCCCACAGGGGTTGCTGCGTCGCACCAGTGTTCTCACCGCCGAGAGCGCCGAGAACGCGGAGAGTTCAGGGTAAATCTCTGCGGTCTTCGCTTGCTCCGCGGTGAATCCGCTTTCGTAGGGCGGCTTTCCATAGCCGCCGGATGCAGGGGGCAGGTACGGACACCCGCCTTACACTCTGCGCATTTCATGCTGCCGCTGATCGGTCCGGCCAATTTCCACCGAACGTATACACGACCCCGACCAAAAAAGGGCTTGACATATTTGGAAAAGCGTGCTATAGTATGTGCAGATGCATGGTAGCGAGCGTTGTGCTCCATTGCCGAGGATGGCTAGGGTTTAGACTTTCCGTATGGTAACCCGTTTCTCGCCCGCGCGGCTTCCGCGATGGGCAAAGGCGATCAGCAAGGGATGACCGGACAGCAGCCACGGTTCTGGTATGCTGTCCGGTTTCGGTTTTCTGTGGCTGTTGTGGTCTGGCACTGCTCTCTGAGGCACTCCCAGTCCCCGGTGCTGGCATGCGCAAGAGTTCCAGCGGGCTACCCACCAACACCACGAACCACTATTCTTCAGGAGGACCTGGATGGCTTTCGCCGACAAAACACTGATCTGCCGCGACTGCGGCAAGGAATTCGTGTTCTCAGCCGGGGAACAGGAGTTCTTCCGAGAGAAAGGCTTCACCCATGATCCGACCCGCTGCCCCGAGTGTCGCGCGGCCCGGCGCGGCAACCCCCGGCAGGCCGGCTCGGACAATCCCAGACCACGCCGCATGTACCCCGTCGTTTGCGCGGACTGCGGCGCACAGACCGAAGTTCCCTTTGAACCCCGCGGCGACCGCCCCGTTTATTGCCGCGATTGCTTTGAGAAACACCGAAACAGCAGGTAAAGCCTACGGCGGCTGAGGCAGACTCGGGAGTTCACCGGGGCTCCCGAGGACTGTTCTCCCAAGCCCAACTGGACGAGCCCGCGCTTCGCGTGTTTGTACGAAGGGCGTACTGGAACATGCGCGCCCTATTTTCGCCATGCACTTATCGGGGAGGATAGCGTGAACCTGCCACACCACAACGTTCTCGGGTTGAAATGCGTCCTGTGCGGCGCGGAATACCGCATGGACGAGCACCCCTACGTCTGCCCGCGCCACGGCAACGAAGGCATCCTGGACGTGGTGTACGATTATGCCTACATCCGCAAGCGGTTCTCCCGCGAGTCGCTGGCCCAGGACCCCACGCCGTCCATCTGGCGATACCTGCCGCTGCTGCCCGTGGCCGACCCCGCGGCCATCCCGCCGCTGCCCGTCGGCTGGACGCCG
This sequence comes from Chloroflexota bacterium, assembly GCA_014360805.1. Taxonomy (NCBI): domain Bacteria; kingdom Bacillati; phylum Chloroflexota; species Chloroflexota bacterium. The sequence continues at coordinate 7,707 of JACIWU010000059.1, read as the reverse complement.
CTGTATCCGGCCGTGCGCCTGCGCGAGCAACTGGGCCTGCGCAACCTGTGGATCAAGGACGACGGGCGCAATCCGACCGCGTCGTTCAAAGACCGCGCCAGCGCCGTCGGTGTGGCCCGCGCGCGCGAACTGGGCCGGCCCATCATGACGGCGGCGTCCACGGGGAACGCGGCCTCGTCCCTGGCGGGCATCGCTGCCAGCGTTGGCATGACCACCTACATCTTTGTGCCCGAGACCGCGCCCCAGGCCAAAATCGCCCAACTCCTCATCTTCGGCGCCAATGTCATCATGGTGCGCGGCACCTACGATCAGGCGTTTGACCTGTGCCTGGAGGCGTCGGCGCGCTACGGCTGGTACAGCCGCAACACGGCCTATAACCCCTACCTGTCGGAGGGGAAGAAGACCGCCAGTTTGGAAATCTGCGAGCAATTGGGCTGGGATGCGCCCGACCGCATCTTCGTCTCGGTGGGCGATGGGTGCATCATCGGCGGCCTCTGGAAGGGCCTGCGGGACCTGCTCGCCCTGGGCTGGATTGACCACCTGCCCAAACTGATGGGCGTTCAGGCCGAAGGTTCGGCGGTGCTGTACCACGCATGGAAGGCTGGCACCGAGGAGATCACGCCTATCGTTCCCACTACCCTGGCCGATAGCATCTCGGTGGGGATTCCGCGCGACCGCATCAAGGCGCTGCGGGCCGTGCGCGAGACGGGCGGCGAGTACATCACCGTCAGCGATGAGGAAATCTTGGACGCCATGCGCGTCCTGGCGAGGAGCGCGGCGGTCTTCGGCGAACCTGCCGGCGTAGCAGCCTTCGCGGGCCTGCGGAAGATGCTACGAGAGGGGCGCATCAACCCCGACGAGCGAATCGTGGTCCTGGTAACCGGCAACGGGCTGAAGGATGTGGGCAGCGCCATCAAGGCGACGGGCAAGCCGCACCTCATAGACCCCACGGTGGCCGATCTCCAGGCGCTTATGCGCTCCCTGGGCCACGCTTCGCCGTAGGCGCACGGACGGCACGAGGCGCTTCGCGGTCGCCCTGCAGTGGCAGCGCCGCGAACGCCTCGTTCAGCGCTACCAGCGTCCGCTCCAGCGTGTCGCGCCAGGCGTCGTCCAGCGCGATCCACACCTGGCCGCGCCCCAGTCGCGCCCCAGGCGGAAGGCGCTGCCGCAGTTCGGCCTCGGGCGCCTCATAGAGCCACCCCGCCCGCACCACGATCTGCTCGGCCTCTTGCCCGATGGCGCGCACGTCGCAGCGCGTGGCCAGCGCCTTGACCCGCATCAGATACAGCAGATTGCAGGCCTCCGGCGGCATGGAGCCGAAGCGGTCTTCCATCTCCTGGGCCAGGCGGTCCAGGTCTTCCAGTGGCCCCGCGCCTGCGAACCTGCGGTACAACTGCAGCCGCATCGCCTCGTCGGGGATGTACGACTCGGGCAGGTACGCCGCCAACGGCAGGTTCAACTGCGTGGCCGACTGGAGCGGCCTCACGTACAGCGCTGTCTCGTCCAGCACCCGCGGCGGGCTTTCGCCCTTCAGTTCGCGCACGGCCTGGGCCAACAGGCGGCAGTACAGGTCAAACCCCACGGCGCTGATGTGCCCATGCTGGCGCGCCCCCAGCAATTCGCCCGCGCCGCGGATCTCCAGGTCGCGCATGGCGATGCGGAACCCCGCGCCCAGTTCGCTGGCCTCCATGATGGTGTCCAGGCGCTTGCGGGCGATGCCGCTCAGCGGCTGGTGGCGCGGGTACAGCAGGTAGGCGTAGGCCCGTTGGGTGCTGCGTCCCACGCGCCCCCGCAGTTGGTACAATTGCGCCAGCCCGAACTGGTCCGCGCGGTTGATAATGATGGTGTTGGCGTTGGGGATGTCCAGCCCGCTCTCTATGATGGACGTGCACACCAGCACGTCCAACTTGCCCGCGGCGAAATCCAGCATCACGCGCTCCAGGTCGGCCTCGGGCATTTGCCCATGCCCCACGCCAACGGTGGCCTCGGGCACGAGGCGGGCCACCCGTTGCGCCACCTGGCGGATGCCCTGCACGCGGTTGTGGACGAAGTACACCTGGCCGCCGCGGTTCAGTTCGCGCAGGATGGCGCGGCGAATCAGCGCCTCGTCGTACTCGCCCACATAGGTCTTGATGGGCAGGCGATCCTCGGGTGGCGTGTCAATGGTGCTCATGTCGCGCGCGCCCGTCAGCGACATGTACAGCGTGCGCGGAATCGGCGTCGCCGTGAGGGTGAGCACGTCCACCTCGCGCCGCTTCTGCTTCAGCCACTCCTTGTGGGCCACGCCGAACCGCTGCTCCTCGTCCACGATGAGCAGCCCCAGGTCCTTGAACTGCACGTCTTTCTGCAACAGGCGGTGAGTGCCGATGACGATGTCCACGCGGCCCGTGGCCAGCCGCTGAATGACCTGCTGCTGTTCCCGCTTGCTGCGGAAGCGGGACAGCATCTCCACTTCCACGGGAAACGGCTTCATCCGCTCGCGGAAGGTCTCGTAGTGCTGCTGCGCCAGCACCGTGGTGGGGACGAGAACCGCCACCTGTTTGCCGTCCATCACCGCCTTGAACGCGGCCCGCAAGGCCACCTCGGTCTTGCCGTAGCCCACGTCGCCGCAGATGAGGCGGTCCATGGGATAGGGCCGCTCCATGTCAGCCTTGACGGCGCGCACCGCGTTCAGTTGATCCTCGGTCTCCACATAGGGGAACGCCGCCTCCAGATCGGCCTGCCACGGCGTGTCGGACGAGAAGGCGTGCCCGCCCACCACCTGCCGCGCCGAGTACAGTTCCAGCAACTCCTTGGCGATGCTGGTAACCGCACGCTTGGCCCTGGCCTTGACCAGCGTCCAGTCGGCGGTTCCCAGGCGGCTCAACGGCGGCGGCCTGTCCGTGGCCCCCACATAGCGGCTGAGTCGGTCCGCCTGGTCAATGGGCACGTAGAGTTTGTCGGCCCCCTGGAAGTCCACCTGCAGGTACTCGCGCTCGGCCCCGTCCACGGTCAGGCGCACCAGACCTCGGAAGATGCCGATGCCCTGCTCCACGTGCACCACATAGTCGCCGGGCTTCACATCGGCGAAAAAGGCCTCGGGCGAAGGTGCGCGGCGCGGACGCGGACGACGCGGTTCGGGCTTTGCCCAGCCGAACAGTTCGGTGTCCGTGAGGAGCAGCGCCTCGGCCGGGCCATCGGGCGATGACCGCAGCGCCCAGCCCCCCTCTAGCACCCCCTGCACCAGCGTAACGGCGGATTCGGGCGGGGTCGGCACGTCGTCGCGCAGTGCCGCGTCCAGCCCGTAGGGTTCCAGCAGCGCCGCCAAGCGGTGCGCCTGGCGCGACACGACGACAACCCTGCACCCGTCCTTCGCCGCTTGGGCCACGCCGTCCAGCGCTGTGCGGAGTTGGCCGCCGTAGTGCGTGGTCGGGCCGAAGAGCGCCCCCACGCCCTGTGGCTCGTCGGCATCCCCCTGCGGCCAGCCCAACCCCACGCGCACAAACCCGTCGGCCAGCGCCCGAATCTCCTGCCAGCCGAAGTAGGGCCGCGCCACGCCTCCGGGAAGGTCTCCGCCCGCCTCCAACTGCTCCCGAAGCGCCTCGGCCTGCTCCTCGCCCTCGGCGGCGCTCACCTCCACTTCCTGCCAGTCCTCGGCAATCACGAGGGCATCGGGCGGAAGGTAATGGAGCACACTGGCAGGCGCGGAGTAGGCAAACGGCAGGTAAAACTCTATCCCCCGGAACCGCGCGCCCTCGGCCAGGCGGGCCAACTCGCCCTGAATCTCCTCCAGCGCCGCCCCGTGGCAGTTGGAGAAATCCCACGCCAGGCGCGAGGGGGCCAGACGCGCGGGGCCGGGCAGCACCTCGCTGGCCGGAATCACCCGCACGTGCTCCACCCGCTCCAGCGAACGCTGCGTCGCGGGGTCGTACAGGCGGAGCGAGTCAATCTCATCGCCCCAGAACTCCAGCCGCGCCGGATAGGCGGCGTGCGGCGGGAACACGTCCACGATGCCGCCGCGCACGCCGAAGGTGCCCGGCGTGTCCACCACCAGCGCCGGCTCGTAGCCGGCCTCCACCAGAAACTGCGCCAGCGCGGTAGGCGAGATGCGCTGGCCTTTGCGCAGGATGCGGTCATGGGCGCGGAACTCGCGCGGGGGAATCGTCGTGGATTGCAGCGCCCGCACCGATGCGACGAGGATGGGCGCGGCCTCCCTGCCCTGCCGCAGCGCCAGGCTGGGCGGCTCAACCAGCGACTCCAACGCCGCCAGCCGCTCGCGGATGGTCTCCATCGCCCAGGGCACGCGCTCGTAGGGCAATGGGTCCGGCTCGGCGAAGACGCGCACCGCCGCGCCCCCCAGGTACACGCGCAACTGCTCGGCCAGGGCGCGGGCGCGGTCGGATCTCGGCGACACCAGGAGCACCGGCCGCCCAGCGGCTTGGTGCAGCGCCGCGACGAAAAAAGCGCGGGCCGCCGAGGTCAAGCCCGCGTAGATGACGGTATCCGGCGCGGCTCGCACCGCGGCCCGATCCAGAAAGTCCCGAAAGGTCGGCTGCCGTTGCAGCAGCGGCAGAAGCCCTGACAGGTTCATGTCAGTCCCCGTTGAAGCGGTTCATCGCCGCCGCAAGGCCCTCGCTGAGGAAACACTCCACCGCGTCCGCCGCCCGCTCCTGCGCGGCGTCCATCACGGCCCACTCCTCGGCGGTGAAATCCTCCAGCACGTAGCGGTGCGGCTCGCCATACGCCGGCCGTCCGATGCCCACCCGCAGGCGCGCGAAGTTCTGCGTGCGCAAATGCTCAATGATGGATGCCAGCCCCTTGTGGCCGCCCGCGCTGCCCGCCGGTCGCAGGCGAATCTTCCCCAGCGGCAGGTCCAGGTCGTCGTACACGACGAGGAGATTCTTGAGGGGGTCCACATGGTACCAGTGAACCAGCGCGGCCACAGACCCGCCGCTTAGGTTCATGAACGTCTGCGGCTTCGCCAGCACCACCGGCACGCCGGCCAAAACCACGCGGCAGGCCAGCGCCCTGCCGGGGTGATGGCCGAACGTGCCCCCTGCACGGGCGGCCAGCCGCTCCACAACCTGAAAGCCCACGTTATGCCGATTCTTCGCATACCGTGGGCCCGGATTCCCCAACCCCACAACGAGATACACCCGCCGTTCCGATGCCATGCCCTTGCGCCCTTGTGTGAAACTGCCCCAAATCCAATACCAAAACGCAGGGAGGTGCACGCGTAGTCTCAACGTTCTGCGATGAGGCGATACAATTGCCGCACCAGGGCCAGAAATCCCACCAGCAGGAAGAAGCCCAGCGCCACGCCGCCGCCCCAGCACATGGACGACACGATGCGGTCCAGGCTGAACGATGCGCTGGATGAGGGTGTGGGCTGCGGGCCGGAGGAGGGTGTCGCAGGCTCCGCCGTAATCACCACCGGCACCTCAATCACGATAGTGGGCGTGGGCGGGAGCGGCGTGGATGTCTTCGTGGGCGTGGGCGTCGCCGCCGGAGTGGGCGTCTCCGTCGGCACGGCGTTGGCCACGGTGATCTGGCTCACGATGTCCTCGTCAAAGTTGCCGTCGCGCCGCACCACCCGCAGTCGCAGCGAGTAGGTTCCGTCGGAGACCAGCCCCTGCGTGTGCCAGGTCTCCAGCAGGCCGTTCTGCACCGGCGTCGTGTGGGTGGAGCCGATGAGAATCCACTGATCGTCGCGCGGGTTCACCCCAGGCGCGTACTCCACCTTGTAGAACGAGAATTCCGGGTGGAAGGCGGTCCCGCTGATGAGCACACTCCCGCGCACCACTACAGGGCCGCGCGGCGACGAAATCACCGCCTGCCCGCCCTGCGCCAGCGGGCCTGCAGCCGCCGTTGATGCCAGCGTAACGACCGCAACTAATGAAGCAGCAATCACGAGTACTCGTCTCATCAACCCACCGTCTCTCCTGAACAATAACCGGCCACTATCGCTCCACTCATGACCCGGATGTGCTTTCGGGCGTCAGGGTCGGGGCAGGCCCTCCATCCATCCCCGACTCCTGTATCAGCAGGACCCCCAGGCGGTACCGCAGGTCGGGCAGGTAGCCGCGCCCCGCGATGTACACGCCGACGCCCAACGCCACCCCCAGCAGAATGGATAGCACCAACATGCTCACGCGCCCGCGCAGCGTGGGCGGCCGCCCGCACTGGGGGCAGATGTGTACCCCTCTGGGCACGCGCGCCCCGCACACCCGGCAGCGCACCGTCGGCGTGCGCCCGCGCAAGACCGCGCCGCAACTCGGGCAGATGGCGTTGTCCCGCGAGATTCGGGTCCCACATTCCGGGCACTTCATGCGCCGATTCTCAACACCTAGAATGGATTGGGAATCTGAAACTGCGGCACCGGCGACACGATGTCCTGGTACGTGATCAGGATCATCACGAGCACCAGCATTACCAGGCCGATCCAGTGGACGAAACCTTCCTTCTGGGGGTCCACCCGCTTGCCGCGAATCGCCTCAATGACGATGAACAGGATGCGCCCGCCGTCCAGCGCCGGCAGCGGCAGCAGGTTGGTCAGCCCCAGCGCCACGCCGAGCACGCCGATGAGCCGCAGGATCGGGAACCACCATCCGGTCTGCGCCGTCTGGGTGGCCGCCGACCCCGTGATTTGGAAGATGCCCACCGGCCCCACCGGTCGGGCCAGACTCGGATCCAGCCCCTGGCGCAGCAGGAGCGCCGGTAGGCTCAACGTGAAGGCGAGCGTGTTCACCACCTCGCGCGCGCCCAGGTACAGCGCCTCCAGCGGTGGCGAATAGGCCAGCGCGATACGCGTCGTCTCCTCCGTGATGCCCACCCCGAGGGCGCCCTGATACGGCGGAATCGGTATTCTGGGCACCACGCGCACCTGCAGATAGCCCACGCCGCGACGGATGGTCAGGACGACCTCCTGCCCCGCCCTCTGGCTCACGTAGCGTGAGAAACTCGCCGCGCTGTCCACCTCAATGCCGTCCACCTGGATGATGACATCGCCGGCCAGGATGCCCGCGGCTTGCGCCGGCGAGTCGTTCTCCACGCGCAGCACGAGGGCGTGTTTCGTCTCGGCCACCGTCGGCCAGCCGCTCATATAGGCAAAGGCGAAAAAGATCGCGGCCATGAGCAGGTTCATCAGCGGCCCGGCGGCCAGCACGGCCAGCCGCACCCACTTGCTCTTGTCGGCGAACCCGCCCTCAACGCCCGGCTCGTTCTCGCCCGCCATGCGCACAAACGCGCCGAACGGGATGGCGTTGATCGTGTACTCCGTCTCGCCGCGCTTGGCCACCCGCACCAGCCGCGGGGGGAAGCCAAGCCCGAACTCCTCAACCCGAATCTTCGCCAGTTTTGCCGCCACGAAGTGCCCCAACTCGTGGGCGATCATCAGCGCGCTCAAAACCAGCAGTGGAACCACAAACGTCAGCATACGTACCCTTTCCAGCGCCCCGCTACGGGAACCGGCGCGCCTGCACGTGAGTATTATACGACTGGTGCACAGCGTAAGCAAATGCGGCGCGCGAGGGTTACCCCTCACGTCCCTCCGGGCCCCCTTCTCTCACCGCAGGTGGGACGAGGGAATGAGGGGGTGAGGTCGGCATGCCCGCGCGGGGCTGAACCCCCGCGCTGAAGGAGCGAAGCCCCCTTCGGGGCTACCCCAGCGTAGGGTGCCACCGTTCCCTCTCCCGCCGGGAGAGGGTTAGGTTGAGGGGTGTTTGCGGG